>JAFPYB010000102.1 GCA_017412405.1 Treponema sp.
CAGGAGCCGGGCAATCACGTCGTCGTTTTCCGCAGGGGAAAGGGCGCACGTGGAATACAAAAGATGGCCGCCCGGGGAAAGCATTCGCCATGCCGACGACAGGAGCGACCACTGCGCCATGGAAAGGGTCTTTATCCGTGCGGGGGACCATTCGTCCAGGTATTTTTTGTCCCCAAGAACGTGACGCTCGGAAGAGCAGGGCGCGTCCAGTAGTATGGCATCAAAAAAATCGATGTTCTCCTTTGCCCTGCAGAGGACGGCCCCATCCTTGTTCGTGACTGTGACCCGCTCCCGCACGGACGGCGGAAGGCATGAGTCGCAGGATTTTTGGAGCCTGATTTTACGCTCGCCTGAACGCTCGTTTGAAAGGAGCTGCGCGTTTTCGCCCATGAGCGAGGCGAGGACTATTGTTTTTCCGCCCGGGGCGGCGCACAAGTCCAGAATGTGGGCGGCTCCCGAAAGTGGGAGCGAGATTGCCGAACGAATGCTCGCCGAGTCGAGAAAATACGGCTCGCACGATTCATGGACTTTGTATTGGCGGTAGTCGGGCTTTTCAAGGAGCGCGGCGCACAGATTCTGCCAGCGGTCCCCAAAGAGATTTTTGTAGTATTCGTGGAACGACTGGCTGCCGGGGCGTTTTTGCGTTTTTTTCGATTGCTTCATTTGTACAGCTCCATTCCTTGCGTGTATGCGGCCGAGAACGCCTCTTTGTCGTAGGCGGGGCGGTTTTCGTTCACCACGATTCTTGACCGCGTTTCCCCCGATTCAGTTTTTTCGCTCATGACAGACAGAAGACCAGCATTGATTTTGTACTGGATTACGCGGCAGACGGCCTTTTCCACCAGCTCGTTGAACGATTCGCTTGACTTGGCTTTTTCAAGGAGCAGCTCTGCCACCATGCCGAATTTTTTCTCCGAGAGCATTATGACATCGATTCCGGCTTCCAGAGCCTGGATGCAGGCTTTTTCAGGCGGAAAGCCGTTTTCCGAAAGCGCAGCCATGAAAATATCGTCCGAGAGGATAAGACCCCCAAAGCCAAGCTCGTTCCGCACAATGCCCGTGACCCAGAAAGGGGACAGGCACGCAGGAACTTTCTTTTCCGCGCTGAAGGCCTCGTCGTCCGAGACGGTGACGCGCGCGTGGCTCATGAGAACGGCGGAGCTTTTGGGAAGAAGCGTCCTGAAAGGCTGGATGTAGTCGCGCTCAAGCTCTTCTTTTGTCGTCCTGATTTCTGGAAGGTTTGAGTGGGGGTCGGCGTCAGAATTCCCGGGGAAATGCTTGAGCACTGTGGCGATTCCGTTTTCCTCGTAGCCCGCTATTTCTTCTCCTGCGTATGAAACCACATTGTCCGCGCTCCCGAACGTGCGCGTTCCCAAGAAGTGCGCGTTCCGCTCGTTCTCGGCTTCCACCACAGGGGCCAGGTTCATGTTGATTCCCAAAAGCCTGAGCTGGCTTGCCTGGAGAGCGTAGAGCGATTTCGCCTTTGCCAGGCTGAAATTCTCGGAAACCCATTTTTGGGAGGGGAGCGTGCTTGTTATTTTCCTGAGCCTGTTCACGTCGCCGCCTTCCTGATCCACGGCGATGTACGGCGGAATGTTCTTGTTCTCAATGTAATAGCTTTTTATTGATTCGGTGAATGTGGCGATTTTCTCTGGCGAGGATGCGATGTTGTATGAAAAAAGCAGGCAGCCGCCCGGGACGAGGGGGCTGCCATCCGCCGTTTTTTCCACCGCGCGGTATTTTTCGCTCCCCTCTATGTTCACGAGGAAGAGCTGGGAGATTTTCACATGGTCGTCGAGGGAAGAGACGAATTCTTTTATGGCGCGGGCCTGTGCGCTTTCGCTTTGGCTTTTTTGTGAGGCTTCCTGAGAAGAAAGTTCCTTTTTTGCGCACGAGAAAAGGGTGAGAGCCGTTGCCACGAGGAAAAAAATCGGGTGTTTCATGATGATAATTATAGAAGAAAAATGCAGTAAAAGGGAAGATTTTGCTGGGGGCGGGGCGTTTTGCCAGATATTTTTGAATTTTTTCCAAAAAAAAGCCGCGAAAGCCTTAACATTCCGTGATTCACGATGTAAACTAAAAAGAAGTATTTTTGACTTGCGGGTTACTTCCCGCGCTTCTTGACCATACCCCGCAGTCCAAAAAGCACGGAGGTTTTTATGAAAAAATCGTTTCTTGTTTTGAAATTTGTGGCCGCGCTCTTTGCGGCGACTCTTCTCCCTTCCTGCGACTCGGGCGGCGGCGGAGGCTCGGGGGGGGGGACGGCGGCATCAAAATCAACAAAGCTGAGCATAACGCTCCCGTCCGCACCCGCCACATCATCGGCTGACATCGTTCTTGGCGACCTCAGGATAGAGGACACAGCCGATTTCTACTACGAAGTTTATTTCAAGGACACAAAGAACGGCAAGGAATACGGGCCAGAGGGCGGAAAGCCAGGCTCAACAATCACGTTTGATGATGTCATCTACTCAACGTACAACTTCTACCTGAAAATCTACATCGACAAGGAAAACGACATAGAGCTTGGGATACAGTCCGTGCTGAACAGGACGGTTTCCGAGACGGACAACATGGTGAGCTTCGACCTGCGCCTTTCAGACTACGGCGACTTCTACTTCGTGTCGTCGCAGGCGGAGCTTGAGAGCGCGTTCACCCGGATTGCGGGGAAGGGCGGAGTCAAGGCGGGCGACGAGTCCACCTACGGTAAAATCATCGTGACGAAGGATTTTGCGCTTGAACTGGCTTCTGCCACGGCGACGATTCAGTACAAGGACTACTCGCCCGCGCTTGGGGCCGTAATGAACCTTTGCGGGCACACAATCTCATCCGAAAAAAAAGTGCAGTTTTCGGCGGCGAACGAGTACATTGTGTTCAAGAACGGAAAACTCAAAATGAAGCAGCTGCAGCTTGGATTGGCAGGCGAAAATGACTCCTCGTCCGTCCTCACGCTGGACGGCGTTTCGGTGGAGCAGCAGGGGGAAGCAATACTAAGCGGCGGAGGGCTTGTCACTTCAAAGCTTGGAACGGTGAAAATCACGAACGGGGCTGATGTGGAAAGCGACGGCATTTGTGCATATGCAAGCGGCGGAACAATTGCCATTGACGAAGGCGCAAAAATCACCTGCACTTCGGACGTGAGTACCACAGTCGCGGTGTATTGTTTTGGAGGGGCAATTTCTGCTGATGGCGCCGTCATCTCCGCCACCAATGGCGCAATTGCCACAAAAATTACAGGCGGCAAGTTCTCCGCGATGGGCGGCACAAAAATCGAGAGCACGGGACGCGCCATAGTTGTAGGCGGCGGAACTTTCATTCTGGACGCGTCGTCTGCAAAAAGCACGAAAACAGCTACTGCGGCAGTCGGCTTGTCGGAAGGCACGCTTGTCATGACGAACGGCTCGAGCGTTACGAGCAACAAGAATGGAATAAACCATTCTGGCGGAACGGTCGTCGTGAACAATTCGTCTGTCATTGGAGATACAGCCAAAGCTGAATACCAGACTGGCGGCACGTTCGTCATGGTGGGCGGAACGCTGAAAACGAACAGCACTGAAAGCAGTCAGATGGGCGTGTATGTGTCGCCATCAGTGGATACCGCTGTTTTCGCGCTCCTTGACTCGTACACGCTCGACGGCACGACGTACACGGCAACGGGCGCAAGCAAAGTGGGCAGCTTGTATTTCACTTTATCGAATGGCAATGGGTATCTTCTGTTCGGAGGCAACTCGCAGATAGAAAGTTTCGACAGCTTTTTTTCTGATATGAGCGGTCAGTGTTATTTCGGGCAGGTCTCGGCGGCGAGCGGCACTGCCGCGGCAAGCGGATTCGTTTCAATCGATTGCAATACTGACGATACGAGCTGCATCAAGCTGCTGAAACCAAACTATTCGACTTCTCCGAGCGGATTTGAA
>JAFPYB010000103.1 GCA_017412405.1 Treponema sp.
ATCGCCTGCCGGAATTCTTTCTTTGTGAACCATCTGTAGAACGGCTCGTCCTTGTTTTTCGGGTTCTGGTTGAACGTCCAGAACGGCGCGCTCATGGAACCTGCGGAGTTGAACACGGTGAATCCCGATTTCTTGTCCAGAATGTTCCCCGCCGAGTCGATTTTGTTTGATGCCGATGAAACGATGTCCTCCAGCTGTTCCGGCATTGGCGAGTATGCTTCGGTCTTTTCCTGCTTGAAGAGCAGATATTCGGTGTTTCTGTCGCCCACAATCTGCGCTATTTTTTTTGATGGATAGGCAATCGACTGGCCGTTCTCGTCTTTATCCCAGTAGTCCGGGTTTCGCTCGTAGACTACGCGCTGGCCCGGCGTGTACTCGGTGATGAAATATTCGCCCATGCTCGGAATGTCGGTGGGGTTCGTTGCAACGCTGAACAAATCCTTCACGCCCTGTGCGCCGCCAGCGTCCTTTGCGGGCTTGTACAGGAATGCAGGCCCGAAGCTCATGTTCGTTGCAAGAAGCGGCTCTGCGATAATCCGCGGGAAATGGAACGCAAACGATTTCTCGTCGATTTTCTCTATTGTGATGCGCCCCTCGCTTCCATCGGGCATCTCCATGAACTGCGCATTGTACGCCGATGACCCCATCTCTTGGTCGCACATTATCTCATTGTACCAGAAAACCACGTCGTCGCTGGTGACTTTCACTTTCGGCTTCGCGTTGTTGTAGAAGCTCCAGTACAAACCGTCCCGGAGCGTGTACACCACATCCAGCGTCCCCTTCTCTTCGTCAGGCTTTATTTCAAAGAATGCGCACAAGGGCACCCATTCCTTTTTCACAGTGTTGTAATCAACAAGACCTGCGGTGAGAGGCGCAAGAATGGAGCTGGTTTCCCCGTCGCGCTCGGCAATTAGCAGGTTGAACGATTTTGGGTCCCCCGAAATCGTCGTGTTCCACACGCCTCCCACGGCTCCAGCCTTCCAGCCCTCGTCCTTCCACGGACGCGAGACGGTGCGCTCAATCAAGTCGTTCTGGCTTCCGGCACGGTACGCCTCTATTTCTTCTAGCGTCATCTCAGGAGCCTTGTAGCAGCCCGAGAACACCATTGGAGCGGTACACAGTGCGAAAATATATTTTCCAACTGATTTCTTCATGATTTCTCCATTTTATCAGAAATTGCGGGAATCTGCATCTTTTCAGACGAGAAAATGTTCCGCCAGTGCAACGACGGCACAGCAGGCACACGCCACGGGAAAAAGCCCCGCCCCAAAGAACGACAGGATTATTCCAGCCGCGAACGCAGCCGCTCCAGCCAGCGGGGTCTGTGTTGCGCCGATGATTGCCGGGAACGTCATGACGGAAAGCGTCACATACGGAACATAATGAAGGAATGATTTTATGAACCGATTTTTTATCGGCTTCCTTATAAGAGTGAGGGGAAGCACCCTGATTGCGTATGAGACGAAAAATGCCGTGAAAATTGCGATGTATGGATGTTCAGTCATTTTCTGGTGTTCTCCCCGTTTCTTGCTGATTTTTGTCCTGCTCTTCCCCGCTGGATTC
>JAFPYB010000002.1 GCA_017412405.1 Treponema sp.
CCGCGTTTTATTATTTCTCTTAAATATTTTTCATCTTCTGTATTGAGCTTTAATTCCATTCTACGTCCCATTTTCGCACCCTTTGGAATTTTACTCAATTACTGAGTTTTTGTCAGTTATTTAATATTTATTGTACTAGCTCTTTGAGGAAGCCTGTTTTTTCCTCAAAGCCATGCTATACTTCTATTGATTCTGCCTCTTTGAGCCACAAGGATGCGCTTGCATCGCTTGGCATTCGCCAGTCGCCCCGTGGGGACAGGTTCACCGAGCCAACCTTTGCGCCGTCCGGCATACAGCTCCGCTTGAACTGCTGGGAAAAGAACCGCCTGTAGAACGACACGAGCCATTTCTTGATGGTTTTGCCGGAATAAGCAGATTCTTTGAACGCGTGGGTGGCAAGGAAGAAAATCTTCTTTGGCGAAAAACCGAATCGAAGCACATAATATAGAAAAAAATCGTGCAGCTCGTAGGGCCCCACCAAATCCTCCGTCTTTTGGCTTATGTTCTTTCCGTCAGGCGGCAGAAGCTCGGGCGACACGGGGGTGTCGAGAATGTCGTTCAGCACTGCCGACAATTTTTGGTTCGTGCCAAAAGCCTCGTCTGCGAACCATTTGACCAGATATCGCACCAGTGTTTTTGGAATGGAGCCGTTCACGCCGTACATGGACATATGGTCGCCGTTGTATGTTGCCCAGCCCAGAGCCTGCTCGCTCAAATCTCCCGTGCCGATGACAAGCCCCGAGAGCTTGTTGGCCAAATCCATGAGGACTTGGGTGCGTTCCCGCGCCTGGCAGTTTTCGTATGTCACGTCGTGCACGCTTTCGTCCTGGCCAATGTCCTTGAAGTGCTGCGTCACCGAGTCCCGAATGTTTATTTCAATCAGCTGTGAGCCTGTTTCCTCCGCAAGGGAGCAGGCGTTGTGATAAGTCCTGTCTGTTGTTCCGAAGCACGGCATTGTGACCGACTTTATGTTTTTCCTGTCAAGACCGCACAAGTCAAAGGCACGGCAGGTGACAAGTAGCGCGAGGGTGGAGTCAAGCCCGCCTGAAAGCCCGATGACTGCAGTTTTTGCGCGTGTGTGCCTGAGCCGCTTGGAAAGCCCCTGTGCCTGAAGCTCAATGACCTCGTGGCACCGTTCCTTTCGTGCGCTTTCGTCCTGCGGCACGAAGGGTGTTCTCGACACGAAGCGGCTCAAATCGGTCTGCGCCGGTTTTTTGTCGGAGCGATTTTTTTCTTCTTCATTGTTGAAATAGATGGTGGTGCAGCTTGGAATGTATGGGGCTTTTTGGGCGAATGTGGTTGTCCTGGTGCGCTCGTGGTGCAGCCGCTCAAGGTCTATGTCCGCGTATATGATTTTTTCTTCGCTGAACGGTGTTTTTTCCGCCAGCATTGTTCCGTTCTCGAAAATCATGCTGTGTCCCGAGAATACAAGGTCTGTGGTGCTCTCGCCGTTTCCGGCATTTGCGTACAGGTACGCCGAGACCGTCTTCGCGCTCTGGGACGAAACCAGCGTCCTCCTGTATGATGCCTTCCCGATTATTTCGTTGGAGGCGGACAAGTTTGCGATGATGGTTGCCCCGGAGAGGGCGAGTGTGGTGGACGGCGAGAGTGGAACCCACAAGTCCTCGCAGATTTCAAAGCCGATGGCGGCGAGTGGATTTTGCGCGTCCTTGAAGATGAATCGTGTTCCAAAGGGAACGCTTTTTCCTGACAAGCTGATTTTTGATTCTTCCCGTGATTCCGTACCGAGTTCCGCGCCCGTGGCAAAATGCCGCCTCTCGTAGAATTCTGCGTAGTTTGGTATGAACGATTTTTTTACGATGGCAAGGACTTTTCCCCTGAAAATGACGGCGGCTGCGTTGTACAGGGCTGTTCCGTCCGACATGGGAAGCCCCACGGAGATGAGAGCATCCGTATCTGCCGTTTTGGCTGCAATGAGTTCAAGGGCGGAAAGCGCATTCTTCTGGAGCGTGTCCTGGAAGAACAAGTCCGAGCAGGTGTAGCCTGTTATGCACAGCTCCGGGAACACGACGAGTTGTGCGCACCTCTTCCATGCCTCGTGGGTAAGCTCTACAATCGATTGTGCATTTGATTCTGTGTCGGCGACTGTCACCGACGGTGTCGCGCACGCTGCGCGGAAAAATCCGAAGTTCATGGAAAGAAGTGTAAATCGAATCGCAAAAAAAAGCGATAGGAGCGGGGGCTGTGGCACGGAAATCACTCATAGTGTCCCCTGCATGAAATAACCTTGATATTTTGCAGATTATCGATGATGTAGACAAGACGATTTTCTTTGTCGATTCTGCGGGAATATCCAGGATGACTTTTTAGAGATTCTGGTTTTCCGATTCCCTGCAATGCGCCATTTCTGCGAATGTCCTCAAGTAAATCGTTTATCTTTTTGAGTGTTTTTTTATCTTGTGTCTGCCAGTACATATATTGGGCAAAAGCGTCTTTCGTGAATGTAAAATCA
>JAFPYB010000104.1 GCA_017412405.1 Treponema sp.
GCAGAGCACTGGAACGAGGGCCATTGCCACAATAAGCGAGCTTGAGAGGGAGAAGATGATTGTCCATGCAACATCGTTGAAGAACTGGCCCATGAGTCCGAGCTTGTTCTTGAACACGAGCATCGGAAGGAAGATACAGACCGATGTGAGCGTGGAGCCCATAATCGATGTGACCATTTCCTGCGAACCGAGGACAGCCGCCACGCGCGGTTTTGTGTCGCGCTGAATGTACGAATAGATGTTTTCCAGGACGACGATGGAGTTGTCCACGAGCATACCGATACCCAAGAGCATACCTGCCATGGAAATCTGGTTGATGGATATGCCTTTGAGGTACATGCACAAAAGCGTGATTGTTACGGAGATTGGAATTGCCGCACCGACAATCAGCGTTGATTTGAGCGACCGCAAGAATATGAGAAGAACCGCGATTGCCAGCAGTGCGCCCTGAACAACGGAGCCGACTACTTCCGAGATTGTCTGTTCGATGATGTCAACCGTATTCGATGTTTCGATGATTTCAACGTCGGTCGGCATTTCGCGCTTCATTTGCACAAGGGATTTGCGCACACGTTTTGCTGCCTGCACCGAGTTTTTCCCGGACTGCTTTTGGAGCATAATCATGACACAAGGTTTTCCGTCAAGATAGGCGAGGGTGGACTCGTCCTTATAGCCGTCGTACACGTCTGCAATGTCGCGCAGGCGGATTGTCCTCACGGCGTTTCCTTCACCGACTTTGTACGAAATGACCGTATTCTTCAAATCTTCCAGCGATTTGTATTTTCCGTCGTTCTTGATGGTGTAGTTCGTGTCGCCGCTCGTAATAGTACCGCCCGACGACTGGATGTTCTGCACGCCGATGAGCTGCGCCACGGAGCTGATTGTAAGTCCGTACGCCTCAAGACGGTCTCGGGGAATGTCTACGTTGATGGACTCTTCCCGTCCGCCCGAAATGTTTGCCGAAGCGATACCGTCAATCTGCTCAAGGCGCGGCTTGATGGTGTCTTCGGCGAGCGTTCTAAGCTCTTCCGGTGTTCTTGTGCCGCGAAGCGCAAAGTTCATGATAGGCATCATGGATGGATCCATCTTGATGGTGATGGGCGAATCTGCCGCTGTTGGCAGGTAGTTTCGCACAAGGTCAATTTTGTCGCGCACGTCGCCGCCGGCCGCGTCAAGGTTTGTTCCGTAGTTGAATTCGAGAATTACGAGGCTCAAACCAGCCATTGAGCGTGATTGTATCTTTTTCAGGCCCGAAACGCCGGAAAGGGAGCTTTCCAACGTGCTGGTAAGACTTTGCTCTACTTCCTCAGGACCGGCTCCATCGTATTTTGTGTACACAATCATGTACGGGAGGTCCATGTCCGGGAACATATCAACTGGCAGCTGTGTCGTACAGAAAATTCCGAGAACAATCATGAGCGTGAACACAAGCAGCGTTGTAACTGGTTTATTTACACACTTTTCAGAAAATGTCATAAGAACTCCGAACTTATTTTGATGTGGAAATGACGTTGAGCTTCACTCCGTCATTCAAGAGAGCCTGTCCTTTTATAACGATTTCATCGCCCACCTGAAGACCTCGGGTGATTTCGGTCTTGTTGTCAACAGAAATGCCGCACTCCACTGCTTCTTGGCGGGCAACACCGTTCTTGGCGACGAAGACGTACGTTTTCCCCTCGCGGGTGAGAACTGCGTTGGAAGGAATGACAATTGCATTTTTAACGGAATCGGTGATGAGTTTTACGCGCGCGTACATGCCCACCTTTATTCTGTTGTCCTTCTCATTGAATTTGAGCTTTACCTGCATGGTGCGTGTGAGCGTGTCCAAAACAGGGCTTATTTCTTTTGCCGTGGCTGGAAATTCCACGCCCGGATACGCGTCGAACGTGACAACGGCAGTCTGGTTCGTTGAGACTCGGGAAATGAACCGTTCCGCAATGTTGATTTTTACTTCGAGGTCATCTGTGCGCGCCACTGTTGCAATGGGCGAAGTCTGGCCGACCGTCGTTCCCACCGTGACTGGAAGCGAAATGATTCTTCCTGCAATTGGTGAGCGTACGGGGCTTGCCGAATACGTCATTCCTGCGCGGCTTGCGTCAACGTAGGCTATGACTTGATTTTTTCCCACCATGTCGCCAACGCTCACCGTGACGCGGCTCACTTTTCCAGCCATATCTGGAAGCACTGCGATTGCGTTCACTGACACAACATCACCGCCGAATTCAAGATAATCGTCAAGGTTTCCCTCCGAAATGACGTATGTTCCGACGGCGAACATCTGTTCTGCAGAATCCGAGTTTGCTTTTGCAGACGCTTTCTTTTTTCCGCAGCCGGTCAACCCTAAGACCAAAATAGCCGAAGCTGTTGCCGCAATAATTTTTATCGTATGGTTCATTTTTTTGTCCTCCGAATTTTTTCTATATAATAATTTCTTGTGAGAAAACCAACATGGTTTCCCAACATTCTATTGTGTCAGCTTTGTGTTCAATTTTGTTTCCAAATCAAGAAGCGCCGAAATATATTCGAACTTCTGGTTCAAAAGCCCCAGCTTGGCCTGGTTCAGGGACGTTTCCGAGTCGCGCAGGTCCAGAAGCTCTGTCATACCGTTCCGATAGTTTCTGTAGGTGGCGTCGTAGGCTTCTTGTGCCAGCGTGATGTTTCGCGTCATTGACTCTATTTTTGTCCGCGCCTGCTCCAGCTTGTCCACCGCCTGACGCACTTCCAGCTTGTAGTTTTCCTTCACTGTTTCCAGTGTCAAGTTGAGCTTGTCGATGTTTGCCTGCAAATCCTGCGCCTGCTGCCTGTTTGTTGACCACGGGAGCAAGTTTGTCACGTTGAATGCGAGTGTGAACGAGAGTGTCCCCGAGTCATACCACTTGTCCCGGTCTCCAATGTCCTTGAGCCAGTCGGATTTGTCCGAGCCGATGTATGCGGGCGTTGATGTAAAACTGAGCGCGAGGGCTGGAGTCCATGCCGCCATGTTGAGCGTCTGCAAGTTGAGCTTGAGCACGTCGATGTTTGCTTCAACGCCTTTTATGGCTAGGGAATTTGAGCGATACTGGTCAATCAAGTTCTCCGATGAAACATCGACAAACGTGGGTTCAATTGAGCCGTCAAGAATGATGGTGTCTTCGCCCACCGGCATACCCAAGAGAAAAGCGAATGTGTCGAGCTGCTGGTTCAGTGACTGTTCCGCCGTCTCAACGTTCGGCTTTGTGTTCTGGTAATCGACTTGTGTTTGCAAAAGGCTCAGCCGTGGAATCGCGCCGTTTCTGAAGTTTGTCTCCGCCTGCACCATGCGCTGCCGCTTGTTTTCCAGCGAAGCCTTGTCGATTTTGAGGCTTTCCTGCTGGAGAAGCAGGCCGTAGAACAGCTTCTTGATTGATACGATTGTTTCGTTCTGGCTCTGTTCCCACGTAATCTTTCCCGCCTCATAATCGGCTTTGGCGGCTTTCATCTTGTAAATGTACGACAACGACAAGTTCAGGCTCACGTTCAGAGAGCCAACCGGGGTCCAGCGGTCTTTTTCTTCGTCGTAATCGTCCTTGACGCTGGGGATGGTGATGAGGGCTTCCGGGTGGAGGGTGGAAATCATGCCCATCATGCTGGACATCATCTGCCCTGATGCCTTTGAGCTTGGGTTGTATTCGTTTGCGCGGCTCATTGTGCCCGAGACGTTCACTGTGGGAATGAACACGTTCCATGAATATTTTGCCGCCCGCTCTTTTATGGCAAGGTCAATGTCATTGCTTTTGAGCGTCCGATTGTTTTTCATGGCGTACTCAACAGCTTGGTCGAGAGTGAGCGAAACTGTGTCCGCAAAAGACAGGGCGTATGCAAAAAGTGCGATGCAAGCTGCCCCAAGAATTTTTTTCTTCATATATAAGACCTCCTACGAGTGTTTTTTACAAACCGTATTGAATGAACTCAAACATTGCGTCCAGGGCGGAAAGCATTTCTTCCGCGCCCAGATGGTGTTTTTCGCCGATGCTTATCATTGTCACCGGAATAAGCCCGGTCCAGAACGTGAGAATTTCCGGCATGACCGGAAACCCCAAGTCTATGTTTTGGAGCGGACGTGTCATCCGCTTTTCCCACACGTTGTTGATTTCTGTTTCCTCGCCGAAGGGATTGTTCGTGCTGTTCTGCATGAGCCATCCGCAAATCGGGAGAATTGACGGACGGAGCAAAAGGTACTCCATTTCCGAGCGCATGGAAATGTATATATGCTCGGAGTAGTTTGCCGCCTCCACCGCATTTTCCCGACAGACTTCGCTCATAAAGGACAATTCCCGCAATCATCCCGGCATTCACCAGCATCGCAGCAAATTTGACCATCAGCAGCGAATGTCCTGACCGGATCAGCATCATCTGCAGGGCCGTGCTCACAAGAACCGAAACGGTCCCCATCAGGTACAGAACATAGCCCCTCTGGTCCGACAGAATCAGCAGGGACTCCGGAATGCCCACCAGGTAATGCAGCATTGTTCCCGCTCCCAGCACAAGAATCATTCCCGCAGAAACGGCTGCCCCTGAAAGCTGCGGGAAAACGCCCA
>JAFPYB010000105.1 GCA_017412405.1 Treponema sp.
CCAAGCAGAATGGCATAAAGGTGCTGATTGATGACGGTCTTTTGATTCAGGATGAGAAGATTCTTGCAGGAAAATCCGCCAAAATGGAGCAGAATTACATGGGTGCTGTCCGAACAGCCTTGTTCGACAGCAAAGACCACCGCGATGAGGTGGCAAAAGCGATTGTGATGAACCACATCAAGAAAATCCTGATTCTCGGCACGTCGGAGAAAATGGTGAACAAAATCGCGCTGCGCCTCCAGCTTCCGCTCCCGGAAAAGTACATAAGGATTCAGGACATTGCCACGCCCGAGCAGATGGAAGAGGCGCGGCGAAGCCGGATGATTGAGGGAAAGCACATCATTCCCGTACGCGAGCATGAAATCAAGAAGAAGATTAATTCAAAAATCTTCGTTGATTCCATTCGGGTTGCCCTCGCAAAGAAGAAATTCCTGTCATGGCTGTTTGTCATGGGAACTTCCGCCAACGATGCGCCGGTCGCCTCGTCAACGCATTTCGAGAAATCAATAGTGCGCCCCGCGTTCGCCGTTCCCAAGCGCAAGGAGATTTCCCATGCGGCGCTTTCCAGGATGGCGGTTCAGTATTTCGGCGAGTACAATGCGTCCCTCAGAATCAAGAAAATGGACGTGAAAAGCATCGAAACGGGCTATACGATTTCGATGACGGTGGATGTTCCTTTCGGAACATTGCAGCTTGTTGAATTTATTTCTTCGGCAAAGAAATTTGCAATCGAGAAAATAGAGAAGGAGTCGGGTGCGTTCATCAAGGACATTGCTGTTTTGATTGACAAAGTCCTGCCTCCGCCAAAAACAATCGCATAAAAACTAGGAGGTTTTATGGCTGAAATTACGATTACATCGGACAATTTTGAATCTGAGGTCGAAAAATCGACTCTTCCCGTTCTCGTTGATTTTTGGGCGACATGGTGCGGGCCATGCAAGATGATGGCGCCAATTGTTGCAGAAATCGCGGAGGAATTTGACGGCAAGGTGAAAGTCGGAAAATGCGACGTGGACGACAATGAGGAGCTTGCGCAGCGTTTTGGCATAATGAGCATTCCAACGTTCATTCTGTTCAAGAATGGAAAGCAGGACAAAATCATCGTAGGGGGACGCAGCAAGGAAGACTTGGTGTCGTTCATCTCGTAAAATTGCTTTTTCTGCGTGGTGTGTGGCGGGCTTTCGCTAGAAGAGTTCGCCCTGCACCGCCTTTTTTGCCCCCGTTTCAAGCCCCAAATGCTCGTATGCCTGCGGGGTGGCAATGCGCCCGCGGGGTGTCCGCTGCAAAAGCCCGCGCTGGATGAGATACGGTTCGTAGTAGTCCTCCAGCGTGTCTTGGGCTTCGCCTATTGATATTGCAAGGGTTTCCGCGCCAACAGGACCTCCCCCGAATTTTTCTATGATTGCCCGAAGAATCATCCTGTCAAAATCCTCAAGTCCCAGGGCATCTATTCCAAGCCTTTTCAGTCCGTCGCGCACGATTTTTTGCGTTATCACGCCGTTTCCGAAAAACTGCGCAAAATCGCGCATTCGGCGCACAATTCTGTTCGCCACGCGCGGCGTTCCCCGGCTGCAGCTTGCCATGAGAAGAGCTGCGTCATCCTCGACTTTGCATCCCAAAATGTCGGCGGAACGCTTTATTATTGAAGAAAGTTCTTCGTTCGTGTAGAAATTGAACCGCTGGATTATGCCGAAGCGCGTCTGTAGCGGTTTTGAGACCATTCCTGCCTTTGTGGTGGCACCCACTAGCGTGAAATGGGGAATTGGAATGCGCACAGTGCGCGCCGCAGCCCCCTGCCCGATTACCCAGTCAAGCTCAAAGTCCTCCATTGCAATGTAGAGCATTTCTTCAATTGCGGACTTGAGACGGTGGATTTCGTCTATGAAAAAGA
>JAFPYB010000106.1 GCA_017412405.1 Treponema sp.
ATGACATGCGCATTCCAGCCAGTTGGCGAAAACTGTGACTGGGCCGTATTCTGTGCCGCCCCGTACAACGACTACTTCGGCGGGCTTGCAATACTGAACTATGCAATTCTATCAATTCTTGCGCTCACGATTATCGCGGCAACAATCGCATGTATCATTCTGCTCTCTGTCAGTCTCCGCCCGCTCAAAAAAGTCGATGCCTCAATCCACGAGATTGCCACAGGAAATGCAGATTTGACAAAACGAATAAATGTTCAGACAAAAGACGAAATCGGCTCTATGGTTGATGGCTTCAATATGTTCGTGGCAAAGCTCCAAGCCATAATCTCAAAACTGCTGCTCTCAAACGAAGTCCTAAACTGCGCGGGGGATGACTTGAACGTAAGCATCCAGGAAACATCAGAATCAATAGACGAAATCATCGACAACATATCCAACGTCCACCGCCAAATTTCAGCCCAAAGCTCAAGCGTGACGGAAACTGCCAGTGCCGTAAACGAAATAGCGTCAAACATCAATTCATTCGAGAAAATGATTTCTGCCCAAGCCGAAGGCGTAACACACGCAAATTCAGCAATCGAACAGATGATTGACAACATTTCCGCCGTAAACACTTCCGTTGACCAAATGGCCACCTCATTCAACCAGCTCCAAAACGACGTGAAAACAGGTGCGGCAAAACAACAGGATGTAAACAAGCGAATTTCCCAAATCGAAACACAGTCAAAAATGCTCCAAGAAGCAAACAAGACGATTGCGAACATTGCAAGCCAAACAAACCTTCTGGCCATGAACGCGGCCATTGAGGCTGCCCATGCAGGTGCGGCGGGCTACGGATTCAGCGTAGTTGCAGACGAAATCCGGAAGCTGTCTGAAACATCGTCCGTCCAGTCAAAAACAATCGGAACACAGCTCAAGGCAATCAAGGACTCCATAAACGATGTTGTTTCGGCAAGTGCAGAATCAAGTTCCGCATTCAACTCTGTGTCGCAAAAGATTTCAGAGACCGACCAGCTCGTAAATCAAATAAAAATCGCAATGGAAGAACAAAATGAAGGTTCCAAGCAAATAACAGATGTTCTTCACACAATCAACGACAGCACTTCGGAAGTCCATGCGGCATCAAAAGAAATGAGCGTCGGAAACCAAACGATTCTTAGCGAAATAAAAAATCTCCAGCTTGCCACGGAAAAAATGCTCGGCAGCATGGAGGAAATGAAAAACGGCGCACAAAAAATCAGCTTTACAGGATTTTCCCTAAACGAGATTTCGGACAAGCTCAAGGCGTCCATAACAGAAATCGGTTCGCAAATCGACCAGTTCTCGGTTTGATTCGCACAGGATAAATCAAACTTTTATTGAAAAGTGGGCGTTTATCTGCTATCATTTTCTAATAAAGAAATTGCGGCAAAACGCCGATAAAAACAAATTTTTTAGGAGATTAAAAATGGCAAAAGTAGTTACTTTTGGTGAATTGATGCTTCGCATCCAGCCGGCTGATTACTATCGTTTCGTTCAGGTTGACTCAATGACAACAACTTTCGGTGGCGGTGAGGCAAATGTTTCTGTTTCTCTCGCTAACTATGGCAACGAGTCATACTTCGTTACAAAACTCCCGACTCACGAAATCGGTCAGGCTGCTGTGAACTCACTCCGCAAATACGGCGTTCACACAGAATATATCGTTCGTGGCGGTCCGCGCGTTGGTATCTACTACAACGAGAAAGGCGCTTCACAGCGTGGCTCAAAATGTGTTTACGACCGCGCAGGCTCATCAATTCAGCTGGCTAAACCAGAAGAATTCAACTGGAAAGAAATTTTGAAGGACGCAAAATGGTTCCACATCACAGGTATCACACCGGCTTTGGGACCGAACATGGTAACTGCTTGTATCGAAGCTTGTAAAACAGCTCGCGAAATGGGCATCACAACTTCTTGTGACCTTAACTACCGCGGAAAGCTCTGGACAAAAGACGAAGCTCGCAAAGCTATGACTGAAATCTGTAA
>JAFPYB010000107.1 GCA_017412405.1 Treponema sp.
ATATTTTTATTTTTTATAAGGAGGTTAATATGATGTTGGCAACATCGCGTTGCCGTTATCATTCTCTATTCACTAGCGTTTCAAGCTCAACACTGTCTCAAGGAGCGTGTCCGCCGTCTGGATTATCTTGGCGTTCGACTGGAAGCCGCGCTGTGTCACAATCATGTCGGTGAACTGCTCTGTCAAATCGACGTTCGACATTTCCAATGCCCCTGCAAGGAGCGTACCCTTTCCTGCCACACCGCTCACGCCGATGTTCGCGATTCCAGAGTTGATGCTCTCCTTGAAGTTCGTGTCCCCAGCCTTCTCAAGACCGCTCTGGTTTGTGAATGTAGCCATTGCGAGCTGTCCGATTGTGCGGTTTGTTCCATTGGAGTACACGCCCGTGATTGTACCTGTAGAGTCAATCTTGAAGTTCTCAAGATAGCCCATCGTGTAGCCGTCCTGAGAGAACGCCTTTGTTGAGCTTTGTGACGCGCTCTGCGTTACCGTGTTGATTTGGCTTCCGATTGTTCCCATGCTGATGTTCAATGTCTGGCGGTATGGGTTTCCGTCAGCGTCAGGATTTGCATCAGGAACGGTGAATGAAGCCTGAAGGATGATTTCGCCCTCGGGGTTTGACACGTTTCCTGCCGAATCTGTGACCGACTGGAGCGTTCCCGTGTTGTCGAACTGGACAATGAAAGAGTCCTCAACGCCGTCTGTCGTTCCAAGTCCGATTCTCGTCTGGGTGAACTCGGCGTTTTCAGGATCCACCTGAACTGCCGCTCTCCACTGGTTCGGGCTTCCTGGAACGCGGGTGAAGTTCACTGCGAGCATATGCTGGTTTCCAAAAGAGTCGTAAATCTTGAATTCGGTGTTCCATGTGCCTTTCGCGATTTCCGCCTCAGTCGCGCCCTCCTGAATCTCGGGAGTGTTCTTGTTCAAGTTGCAGGCGAATTTTACGTTCTGCGTCGCCTTCGCAGGGTCTTTTGAGCCGACCGGGATTGTAATGTCAGTCGGTGTTGCGGCAGTCTGGACGACCATCTCGCCGTTAAGCTCGCGAGCCATCCATCCCTGCACTTTGAATCCGTTTGCCGGATTCACGAGGGTTCCGTCTTTATCAACGCCAAATGCGCCGGCACGAGTGTACAAGCTGTTCTCACCGTTCTTTTCGATGAAAAATCCGTTTCCCTGAATCGCGATATCCGTTGAAATTCCAGTTGACTGCAAGTTTCCCTGTGTAAACACTGTGTCGATTGCAGCGACTGTCATTCCCAGCCCAACTTCCTTCGGGTTCACACCACCCTTTTCCTCGGTTGGTTTTGCCGCACCCTGAAGCTGCTGGCTGATCATGTCCTGAAAGTTCACGCGGCCGCGCTTAAAACCAGTTGTGTTTACATTGGAAATGTTGTTTCCAATTACGTCCATTCGTGCCTGGTGGTTCTGCAAACCAGAAACGCCAGAATAAAGTGATCTCATCATATGTCTACCCTCTTAATTTAATGCGTGACTTGTTCCGCTATCAGTATCCGTAAACAGCACGGATTTTGTTCATGTCGTAGAACACTCCGTTCACCTTCACCTGTGGATTCTCGCCCCTCGTCATTGCCTCGACGACCCCTTGAGTAACGGTATCGCCAACGTCAATCTCAACGGTGCGTCCCAACGTGCTCTGAGCTTCCGTGGAATTAATCATTGTTGTAAGCCGCTCAAAGCTCTTGCTCATGTTGGTCATCTGCTCCAAAGAAGAGAACTGAGCCATCTGCGCGATGAATTCGGTGTTCTCCAACGGGCTTGTCGGATCCTGATTCGACATCTGCGCAATCAGAATCTTCAAGAAATCGTCTTTTCCCAGCTCATGGCTCGGCTGTCTGCCGTTGGCATTGAGCTGTTTATTGAACATATTGACCGTGTTGTCGAGTTGGATTTTATCCTGAGCACTCATCGTCGTATCTATATTCATGTTCAACTCCTGTAGTTTCCATGGAAATGCTGATTAATCGCCTTACATGGAAACCAGCATTTTCTTAACATACCTTAATTTTCGGAACGTTATTTTTTAATCTTAAGCAACAATATTCACGGAGCTTTCCGAAAAACCTCCGTAGGAAGCGTCAGTCTCAACGCCCTCGTCACGTCCAGCAAGGAAATCGCCGTATGTGCGCTCTCCACGCATCTGGTTCATGAGCATGTCGCTTCCGTTCTGGTTCGAGTTCTGGGCAAAATCGCTGCCCTGACTGAAATTCAAGTCAAAGGAACCAGTGTCGAATCCGCTTTCCGTGAAAGCCTGCTTGATGGAATCAATGCTCTCGCGGAACGCATCCATCGCCTCTTTTGAAGCAACCGTTATCTGGCCGGAAATAAGCTTGTCGTTCAAGCTCAGGCTTATCTTGACGCTTCCAAGATGCTCCGGCTTCAAGACAATGTTGATTGAGCCGGAATTCTTGTCCT
Organism: Treponema sp.; assembly: GCA_017412405.1. GTDB lineage: Bacteria > Spirochaetota > Spirochaetia > Treponematales > Treponemataceae > Treponema_D. The sequence goes on from JAFPYB010000107.1 coordinate 2,434, forward strand.
TCAAGATGATGTTTCCCATTTTGACGATTTCAGGTGCGTTAGCCTGGACAGCGTTCGAGAGCATGGCATGGAACGTGGAGCCGTTGGAGCCTGCAGCCTGTGTTGACGACGACGTGATATTCTGCTCCGCCACTTCCTTTGTCGCCATTTCAAGCGTCATCTGGACCTGTGGCTCGCTCTCGGCACGAGAAGAAATTTTCGGCTCGGATTTTGCACCCTCAGCCTTTGAAACAATCTTGTCGCCAGCAAGACCAGAATCGGTGGGTTTCTTTGTCCGCAAATCATGCACAACAAGTTTCGCGCCTTTCTTTGATTCCGCCTCCATGTCCGTGATGTCGGCGTTTTTCTGGGCAAGTTTCACGTTCTCGGAAAAATCAGCCGTCTGGGCAATCTCCACAGCCGTCTGAGAGACTCCAGCCACAGCATCGGCATCTTTCAGCTCGACTTCGTTCAGCGCGCGCACGTCCTGACCAAGCTCCGTCTGCGCAAGACTCTGGATGTTTTCAATCTCGCGCGACGCAAACTCAGCAGACTGCTCCGCTTTTTCGTCGATAATTTTTGCTTTTGAAAGGATGTCGTCCATGTCGATTTTTGAGACATCAAAATCAACATCTTGCTGCGCGTCCTCAACGGCTGGCATGATTTGCGCGGAACCAAGCAGGACAGAATCGGAATCAACGGAAAATTCCGCTGCCACCACGCACTCCTCGTACACTTCGGGAAGCTCTGACGGAACGATTGCGTTTTGGTTCTCCGCGGCCATCTGAATCCGCTGAACCTGTGCTGACACGTCTGCGATTTTTTCCGCATCATCACAATCATTCGTCTTATCCTGACGCTTTGATTCGCTTTTCGCGACGCGCTCCTCTTTTTTCTCCTGAGTTTTCTCGGCGACGTTCTGACTTCTGCCCGGCTCTTCCTGAACCGAACCACGGTCAGCAGAATCGCTCGCCTTTCTCAACTCAGTTTCAAAAGAACTTCCGCTCGCGCTCGCGTACTTTTCAGCTTCGTTAAGCTGACTTTTCGGGAGAGCAGCCTCCGACTGGAGCTGCAACTGAATAGGGTTCATGTCGTATGACCTCCAAAACATCATGAAAGTCATACTTTTTTATTCTAATCCAAGGAAACAGGCTTGTTCGCCATCTTTCTCTGGACTTCAGCAGCACGTTCAGCAGGGAAATACATAAGCCAAACTGATGACATTGATGTAGTTCTGTTTGCCTCTGCCATTTCGTCGGCTTTGCGCAGGATGTCAATGATGTCCTGGTCATCCATTGCAACAAGCTGATCGACGACAGTTTTTGGCGGCTGGCTGTTCAAGTACGACACAATTTGTTCGATGTTTACATTTCTATCATCGTACTTTTTCACCTGATTGTTGAATGTTTTTTCACGTTCGTCCTGAGATTTTTTTCGTTCCTCAAGCTCTTTTGCGATGGCCTCGTTCTGCCCTTCTGACTTTGCCACATCTTCTTCGCGTTTGTCCAACGTCTCCTCGCGAATGTTGAGAGCCTCAATCCGTTTTGCAAAACGGTCTTCCTCAAGGTCGGCTGTGAGCGGCTTTGATTTTGTAGAGCTTTTCGATGTTTGCGGGTCAAGATGCAAAGCCTTGTACACAGGCGCAAAAATTTTGCTCGGCTTCATGATTCCAAGATAGCTGAACCAGAACATTCCGCCAAGAACAAGAATTATTATAAGAAGCAACAGTGCTATAGATTTTCCAACTCCACCATTTCCACGAGCCATAAATGTATCCCCTCAAATAGATTTATATTTTACTATCGGCAACTTATTTTGTAAACTGAATCATAAATCGCGTCACTTGAAACGTTTACTGCGGGAAAAATCCAGTATGCTGAAAGCAACATCGATGCTCCATTTCTTGTCGTCCACCGGGTTCGGATGGTAATTGAAATACGTCCCAAGGACAAACTGGAGCGTTGGATCCGCGAGCGCACCGGTGTTCGGGTTGAGCACCACGTTCACACCCACAGTCACTTTGTCAGAATACTGGTTGGATGAAAAATCCCCAAACAGCTCGAACGTGCGCCTTATACCAAAATATTCGTCGTTCCCCAAGTACGAAAAATAATTCGTGTAGCTTGCGAACAAAACCGCCCGCGTAGCAAACAAAGAGAGTGCCGGAATGCCCTTCTGTATTTCCCATGAAAAAAGCGTGACACTCGTGTGCGTGCTGAAAAAATACTCGTCGGAAGGAGAAACCGTCGCCTGGAGAATAACGGGAAAGATTCCGCTCCTATTGCCGATGGTAAGCCCCGGGACATACAGCTTGAACGTTCCGCCCACATTGACATATTTTTTTTCCAGCGTGGGCGTGTCACTGAGCCGCCATGAGTCATAGACAATCTTGTAATTAGAATACACCCAATCAATGAACGGTCTGAACGATATTCCAGCCACCTCGCTGGCACCGGGGCCAGTCTTGTGCGTATTGGAGAACGTGAGGAACACCTGCATTTTTGAAAACAATCCCTGCACGTCGCTTGCAAACGAATAGGACTCGCGGCGGCTCCTGTCGTTGCTCCACGACGTATAAGTAAGCGTGATATCCCTTTCAAGCTCCTTTCCATAGAAGAAATCCCCGGAAATTCCTGTCTGCACGGAAGAGACAAGCCCGCGGAAAAGATATTTTGAAAGCGAATAGTTTTCATATGTTTGCATGAACCCGCCTGAATTGAACAACATTGTGCCGAACAGCCTATAATTGATGGAAGAATCGAATCCATAAAGCCCGAGCAAAAAACCGCCGTCCTTGTTGATTGGGTCGAATCCGCCCGAAGCAAGAAAGAAATTGTTCAGCCAGGGAGACGCAATCACATACGACGCGCCAAGAAACGCAAGCCCCTTCATCTCAAAGTCCGAGTTCACGACGGGAACAATTCCAACCGGGAACTTCATGCCTTTAAGCGCATACGAAAAAGACGAATATGGCTCAACAGAAAAAGCCGCATACGAAGCCTCGGCGGCTGCCACTTCTTGTTCATGAGCCACGGCTGGAAGCCCCGCCCCAAGAGCAAGTCTCTCAAAGTCTTCGTCGGAGAATGACAATTCGTAGAGCGGATTCGCCTCATACTCGGCAGCGACAGCAAAAAAACGAAGCGTGTCTTTTGGAGAGGCGGAGGGAACAACGTCTATAAATGGCGAAAATTCAGTCGTTTTTTGCAGGAATGCGGTGGCAGAAAAATCATTTGTGTCAACAACGAGCCGCCCGATTTTTGACACGCTGGAAAGCCCGTCAGCCTGCGCCCATGTAAAGCAGAAAGAAATATCATTCTCCCCCACCGACTCAAGATGCAGCGAGTCTATTATGCGCCGTTTTCCTATGGAATAGCGATTCTCCCCCACCACAATGCTCCAGTCGAATCCGTTTTTTTCGATGCAGGCCTCGACAGATTCCCCCGTTCCAAGACGCACGCAAAGCGGCCAGTGGGTGACAACATTGGAATCAATCTGGCTCGCTATATCCAGAAACTCACACGCGCCGTCACGGAAAAACGCCTCTGCCGCGCCAGATTTTTGAACAACCCGATAAACATTCCTTTCACAGTCATAAACGCCAACTTCAGACTTGGGCGTTTTTCTGGCCACAATCCTTGTGACTGCAATTTTTTTCCCGTCGTCGGAAAATAAAAGGCGCGTCACCCCGGTGGCAGAAAAGAGCTTTCTTGAGATTCCGCCCTCATTCTCCATGACAGCCGCGCTCCGAGAATCGAACCACACGGTTTTCCGCGTTCCCTTTTTCGCGTCGAAAAACGAATCAAGAGCCTTCACCGTTGCCCATGAAGAAGAAACAAGCGTGCGCTCCCGCGCTGACGCGCCGTCAAGCACAATTGGAACACAGTCTATGAATGCACTCCACGCCTTGTCCATCGTTGTCCCGTACGTTTTTTTGAAAATCCCAGCGATGAACGAAAGCGTGGTATAAGTTCCGCACCGTCTCCAAAACGCCTGATACGTCTCCGTGCCGTACTTTTCGATTAGAAACTTGGCAAAACACGCACCGAACGCATACCTCGTCCCGCTTGCGGGAAAAATGTCACGGCAGCCGGCAACATCGCGCCATGACGGGAACTTTTTTTTCTTGAACACAGAATCGGCTTTTGCCTGCGACACCATCTGCGTAAAATAGGGATTGTTCAGCCGCCCTTCCCCGTCCACGGAGGAAATGGTGCTCTCAAACAGGACGGACGCACCTTCCATCCAAAAATAGGACGCGCTCAAATAGGCAGGATTCATGAAATCACCAAAAAAACTCATGCCCCGCCAAAAAGCAGATTTGTCGTTGAGCGTGACGGCATGGGTCAATTCATGGTAGAAAACGGACTCTATTTCATTGGTGAACGCGTCAAGCGGATTGCCCAGAACAGACTCGTAAAGCACGATTGTATTGTATGGCGCGGGGGAAAAAAATCCGTTCGGGCTTTCAACCTCGCGCGTAATGACGACGGGAAAACGCTGGTACGGCTGTACGCCAAGCCGTTCCGAGATTTCAACATAGTAGCCGTCAGCGACTGCCGCAATTTTTTTTGCCGTAACAAGGCAGTCGTCGGAAAAGAGTATGTCGAAGTAGTTCGTTTTTATGACAGAAACTTTTTTTCCATGGAAGATGTTTCCACCCACCGAAAAAAGCGGGAACGAAAGGAAACAAGCAATACAGAAAAACAACAGTTTCGCGTACTTTTTTTTTCTCATCAAAAATAATATAGCTATTTTATTGAAAAATGACAATAATAGACTTGTGTTATTGCATGATTTTCTTTACAATTATCATTCAGAATTTGACACGATGCAGCGGGCAACGCCCAAAACACAGTGTCATGGAACTACTGATTAATCACCCCAAGTGCTAGCCAGCAGTTTCCTAAATTTATAAAAGTAAAAACGGGGAAAACATGGATTTAACTTTGATTGCAAAAATCATCGCGTTCGTTCTATACCTCGGGCTAATGGTCTACATCGGTCTTAGGAACGCAAGCAAAAACACAAACTCTTCTGATTTTTTCTTGGGCGGACGCAAGGTGGGGCCCTGGGTCACGGCACTTTCGGCGGAGGCATCCGACTCTTCGGCTTGGCTCTTGATGGGACTGCCAGGCCTGTGCTACCTGGGAGGCGTAAAGGAAACATTCTGGACTGCACTCGGGCTAATAGCAGGAACGTACCTCAACTGGCTCTTCGTTGCAAAGCCCCTGCGCAAATGTTCCATTGCATTCGGCGACTCAATCACAATTCCAGAATTCTTCACGAACCGCTTCAAGGACAAGTCGCACATTCTCTCTGTCCTTTCAGTAATTTTCATCGTATTCTTCTTCACGATTTATACGGCTTCAGGCTTTGTCGCCTGCGCAAAACTCTTCAACTCGGTTTTCGACCTCCCATACCATGCCGGTCTGGCAATCGGGCTTTTGGTCATCTTGTGCTACACAATCACGGGCGGCTACACGGCAGTCTGCACCACGGACTTCGTTCAGGGAACTTTGATTTTCGTCGCATTCGTCATTTCGGCAATAATCGCGGTCGCCGCATTGGGCGGTCCGTCCCAGGCAATAGCACAGGTTCAGGCTTTCGATGCCCGCGCCCTTGCCAACGACTTCGGAGAGAATATCCGCAAGGCTTTTGAGGGAAACGCATCCTACAATGGAATGTCCATCGTCTCGGCCCTGGCATGGGGTCTGGGCTACTTCGGAATGCCCCACATCATCGTGCGCTTCATGGGAATCCGCTCAAACGACGAAATCAAGAAGGCTCGCCGAATCGGCACTGTCTGGATGATTATTTCGTACATCGGAACATTCCTCATCGGAACATTGGGAACGGCTTACCTTCTGAACCACGGAGTCCTGCTCGGGACTGGCGCGGAAAATGTGGTTGTTGATGGAATAACCCAGTTCGGAGACGCCGAGACAGTATTCAGCATGACAATGATAAAGATGTACCCGGCCTTCCTTGGCGGAATATTCCTATGCGCAATTCTCGCGGCCTCAATGTCAACGGCAGACAGCCAGCTTCTTGCGGCTTCAAGCGCGGTTGGACAGGACATTTACAAAGGCATAATCAACAAGAATGCGGACGAGAAAACGGTCTTGAATGTGAGCCGCTTCACAGTATTCATAATAGCGTTGATTGCGCTTCTTCTTTCGCTCAACCCAGCCTCATCGATTTTTGGTCTTGTCTCTTACGCTTGGGCGGGATTCGGGGCCACGTTCGGCCCCCTCGTTCTGCTCGCCCTCTATTGGAGAAACATAACGGCAAAAGGTGCCATTGCGGGACTTGTTACAGGCTTCATAGCAGTGGTATTGTGGCATCAGCTTCCGGCAAGCGTGCACCCCATTTTCGGCTTGTACGAGATTGTTCCTGGATTCGTCATTTGTCTCCTTTCCAGCGTGTTAGTATCAATTCTTGACAAAAACAAGAATGAGCAGATGCTCGCAGAATTTGACAACTACAAGAATTTGAAAGACTAAATCAAATTTGAGATTCATTCTCATATTGACAAAATCACCGCTTTCGTATAATTTGAGATTTGTTCTCAAATTTGAGAATGCGGTGAGGTTGCATGAATTCTTTTTCAAGAAGACAGAATAGAAAAGTTTCGATTTGGCTCGCAATTGCGCTTTTATCAACGCTTTGTCTTTCTGTCTTTTTTGTTCACGCCGATGTTGACCATGACTGCGCGGGAGAAGATTGTCCCATTTGCGCGCTCATTCAAATCGCACGGGGAAATTTCCAGAATCTGGATTCTGCGGCCTCCACCACCGCTCAAATTGAGCGCACCTCCTTAACACCAATTTCTTTTTCGCCTCTTGTCTCTTTCATCATCTTCTCAACACCAGTAAGCGAAAAAATCAAGCTCAACAACTGATTCCCGTACCTATTTTTTGAAAAAATCATTTTTAAGGGAAGGAATCTATGAAAAATCTTAAGAAAAAACCAGTCGTGCTTATTACGGGCTATCTTGGCTCCGGCAAAACCACGCTTTTGAACAATCTTCTAAAGCAGGAGACCCGGCGTGTGGCTTTGATTGTGAACGATATGGGTTCAATAAACGTGGACGCGGAAATCTTGAAAAAAGAAGGCGCCAATGTGGCAGAATGTCCCATGTACGAGCTTCAAAACGGCTGCATCTGCTGTACGCTCAGGGACGAGTTTATCAAGCAGCTGGAAAAAATATCCGAAATCGATTCGGTTGAGGTGGTTTTTGTGGAGGCTTCGGGAATCTCAGACCCAGGGGCTGTTTCGGCAAGTTTCCTTGCCTACGAGGACGAAAATCCTGACACGAACGGTCAGCTCACTTCTGTTGTCACTGTGGTTGACGCAGACAGGATTTACCGGGAATTTTTGAGTGACCTCAAAAAACGCAAGGAAGACGAGGACAAGGTTGACGAGAACAATTTGAGCGAAGAGGAGATTTCCACGCTCATTGTAGACCAAATCGAATTCTGCACCGTCATCGTGCTGAACAAATGCGATTTGCTTGACGAAAAACAGCTTGCCGAGGTTCATGGAATCGTGCGGCAGTTCCAACCCAAGGCGCCCATTTTCCATAGTGTGAACGGAGAAATTGGAATTCAGAAAATTGTGTCAACGGAGCCTTTTGACTTTGAGAAGATAGACTCATCTTCGGCAATCCAGAAGGCAATCAACTCCCTTGACGGAACGAAGGGCTGCACCGACGAATACGGAATCACATCTTTTGTTTACGAGGAAAAGCGGCCTTTCAACAGGGAGCGGTTCGCGGACTTTGTGAACAACCACTATCCATCGTCGCTGATTCGTGCGAAAGGGTACATCTGGTTCAGCGATGCCGACCAGGACGTGCAGCTTTTTGAGCAGGCGGGCAGAAATTCTTCGGTCATGGAAGTTTCCTACTGGGTGGACGCTCTTGTTGACGAGCAGAAAAACGAAATCCTTGCCAACAATCCCGACATGAGGGAAAACTGGGACGAGGAATTCGGCGACAGAGAGAATCAAATCGTCTTTATCGGGAAAGGCTACGACCAGGCGGAAATCAAATCCGCGCTGGAAAAATGCCTGGACGAGAAAGCGATTGCGTAGAAAAATGAAAATTGAAAGGTGAAAATTATGAAAATGAAAAAAATATTTGCAGCAATGGGGCTTTTTATCGCCCTTTCTTGTGGTTCGGCTTTTGCGGCTAAAAAAAATGGCGCAAACAAAATCAAAGTCGTTACAACGATTTTCCCGGAATATGACTGGGCAAAACAAATCATCGGGGAAAAAGCTGATGACGTGGAACTTACCCTGCTTTTGAGCAACGGAGTGGACCTGCATTCTTTCCAGCCCAGCGTAAAGGACATCGCAAAGATTCAGGAAGCGGACATTTTTGTTTATGTCGGCGGCGAAAGCGATGAATGGGTGGAAAATGTGCTCAAAAACACCAAGAACAAGAACATGAAAGCAGTCAACCTGCTGGAAGTTCTTGGCGACCGGGTCAAGGCGGAGGAAGTCGTTGAGGGAATGGAAAGCGAGCATGACCATGAACACGGACATGAGCATGAACACGATGATGACGACCATGACGAGCATCATCACGACGAGCATGACCATGACCACGATGACGAGGAAGATGAGGAACTTGATGAGCATGTCTGGCTTTCCCTCAAAAATGCCCAGATTCTTACGGCTGCGATTTGTGACGCTCTCTGTCAGGCTGATTCAAAGAATGCCGATGCCTACAAGAAAAATCTCGTTTCTTACAATAAAAAGCTCGCTGATTTGGACGCAAAATATGAGGCGGCTGTAAAGGCCGCAAGCAAAAATACCCTCGTTTTTGGAGACCGCTTCCCATTCCGCTACCTCGTGGACGATTACGGCCTTAAATATTACGCGGCCTTTGTCGGATGCTCTGCCGAAAGCGAGGCCAGCTTCAAGACAATCGTATTCCTTTCAGAAAAAGTGAACGAGCTTGGCTTGCAGGCTGTCTGCCAGATTGAAAGCGGAAACGGAAAAATCGCAAAAGCCGTAATCGAAAACAGCAAAAACAAGGATGCAAAAATCCTTACGCTGGACTCAATGCAGTCAACAACCGCAAAACAAATCAAGAAAGGCGCGACTTATCTGGGTGCAATGGAGAAAAATCTCGGTGTGCTCAAAGAAGCATTGAAATAACACTACTATAATATAGATAAAAATTTGGCTGTCCAATCGGGCAGCCTTTTTCACTTTTTGCAATCTTTCGTTACATTTAAGAGCTATTTGAGTTTATCTATAAAAACGTGTATAATAGGGGAAGTTTCAAAAGAAGATAGTTCTTGAAACAGGCTCAATACACAATGGGAGTGCAAAATGAAATTTTTTCCAAAAAAAATAATAGCAGCCATTCTAGCACTGATTTCCTCACTCTCGGCATCTGCTGTCATCAACAGTGCCGGAGGCATCAAGAAAGTAACGCGTCCCGTTGCCGAAACAAAAACAGAAACTCCTCAGCCCAAAAAGGAAGAACCAAAGAAGGTTGAGCCGGCAAAGCCCCAACCCAAAAAGGAGGAGCCAAAGAAGGAAGAACCCAAAAAAACGGAAGTCGTCAAAAAAGAGGAGCCAAAAAAAGAAGAGCCTCCAAAAGTTGACGAAGAATACAAGCGTTCTGTTGGAACGGTCGCCGTTTCCGAGGAGACGTTCAAGCACGACAAGAAAGATGTCCTTGAGATAATCGATGAGCTTTCGGTCATCATGGAGGAACGCGCCTACAAGAAATGGGTTTCGTACATCGACAAGGAGTCAATCAAGTACTGGTCAACCACAAAGAACCTTTCCAAGGCACAAAACCGTCTTCCTGTAAAGGGACTGAGAATCAGGTCGCTTGAGGACTACTTCAAGTTCGTGTTCATTCCTGCGCGGCGCGGTAAAAACATCACCGAAATCCGCTACGAATCCGACAGCTACATCAAGGCCGTGGAAATCACGGAGGAGGACGGAGAGCTTATCTACTACTACTTCAACAAAATCAATGGGGAATGGAAACTCCATCTTCCTCCTATCGAAGACTAGCATAATCCCCGGCAAGCAATTTTCCGGGGATTTTTTTTCATAAAACTCAAATTATTTTTCCCATCTGCCGATAAATAAATATCAAATTTGAGAGGTAGTTATGATTCGTGGATGGTACATTGGTTCGAGCGGCATGAACGCGCAGCAGAACCGTCTTGATACAATTTCAAACAATCTTGCGAATGTGGACACGGCAGGATTCAAGCGGGACACGACTGTTTCAAAATCGTTCTCGGAGCTTCTTTTGAGAAGAACCGAAGCTGACGGCGTTCAGAAGAATACGTTCGGCTCATACGATGTTGCCCCCATCATCGGAAAACTCGGGCTTGGCGTTGAGACAAACGAGAACTTCACCGAATTCGAGCAGGGGTCGTTCAGAATAACCGATATGTCCACGGATTGCGCGTTGGGCGGCGAAGGATTTTTTGCGGTTCAGACACCAAACGGAGAACGCTACACACGCAACGGAAACTTCCATCTGGGAAAAGAAGGCATCCTTGAGACAAAGGACGGCTTCCCTGTTCTTGGCGAAAAAGGAATAATCCAGCTTGATGACGACAAATTTCAGGTGAACGAGGACGGAATCATCCTCACAAAAGAAGGCGATGTTGTTGACCGCATGAAAGTTGTCCGCTTTGAAAACGAGCGCTACCTGAAAAAAATGGGCAATTCCATGTGGTATTCCACGAACATTTCAGGCGATGCATACATAGCGGAGGGAAAAGAACGACCCCGCATCCTTCAGGGCACGATGGAGACAAGCAATGTGAACGTCGTGAACGAAATGGTCAAAATGATTGAAGTGAACAGAGCATACGAGGCGAGCCAAAAGACAATCCAGAGCGAGGACAGCATGATGAGCACGCTTTGGAACAAAGTGGCTCTTGCGAGATAAAAAGGGAGAAATAAATGGTAAGAAGCCTTTGGACAGCAGCGACAGGTATGAACGGACAGCAGTCGAACCTTGACGCTATCTCGAACAACCTTTCAAACGTGAACACAACCGGATTCAAGCAGCAGCGCGTTGAATTCGAAGATTTGATGTACCAGAACGTGAAAAAAGCGGGAACTCCGGCAACGGAAGATACCGTTACCCCAGTGGGAATCCAGCAGGGCGCGGGAACAAAAGTCGCGGCAACACAGCGAATTTTCTCCCAGGGTTCCTTGCAGAACACGGGCGTTGACACGGACATCGCGGTTGTGGGCGATGGATTCTTCCGCGTGCAGCAATATGACGGAAGCTATGCCTACACACGCGACGGTACATTCAAAATCGACATGAACGGACAGCTCGTGAACTCCAACGGGCTTCGCGTCATGCCGGAAGTCATAATGCCGGAGGGATTCGACATCCACTCGCTGGCAATCGACGACACTGGACGTGTGACGGTGAAAATCTTCGGGCAGGATGACCCTATCGACGTGGCTCAGATTGAGCTGTATCGGTTCCCGAACAACGCCGGTCTTGAAGCTGCAGGCGACAACCTGTACAAAGTGACGAACGCATCAGGTCCTGCCATTGCGGGACGACCTGGATTTGAAGGCTTTGGCGTAACGAAGCACAAATTCGTGGAAATGTCGAACGTGTCCGTCGTGAATGAAATGGTGCAGATGATTGTCGCACAGCGCGCCTACGAGTTCAACTCAAAGGCAATCCAAACATCGGACTCAATGTTGAGCACTGCCGTGAACCTCAAGCGGTAATCGCGGCTGGTAAAACGAAACCGACAGGGAAAGATTTTTCGTCATGCCGGTTTCACAAAAAAATCTTCATATTTTTTGGGGCTGTCCTAGAAGTAAGTGTCATGCTGAACTTGTTTCAGAATCTACGCTATCTGCAGCGTTGAGATTCCGAAACGAGTTCGGAATGACACAGCTAACTGAATTTTTTGGGCAGCCCCTTTTTTATGCCTCAAAGAAGAGTTCCTAGCCACATACAAGACAGCGAATTCAACCGCACAATGCAAAAAGTCTTTCAATATGCAGGGCGTTCCAGCCGATAATAAAATGTTGAAATCTAACTTTATCACACTGGCAACACTTATGGAAAAAAAGAACACGGATTTGAAAGTAACATTCCCCATCGCCGCAAAACTGATGCTCATCATCGGTCTCATCGTCGTCGTGTCATTGGGGACGATAATTTTTGTGGTGAATTTTTTCGACTCACAGGACGTTAAGCTCAAGGGCGAGGACACGAATTTTTCGGTGAACAAGAATTCGGCAGGCGCAGCGGAGCATTTTTTCAAGCAGCAAGAATCATCCGCCCTGCTCTTCATGGACATGCTAAACACGATGGATTCAAACACCTCAGAAAAAGAATCCACGGCGTACTTTTTTGAGCGCAACCCAGATTTTGGGGCTGTCGCACTCCTCTCTTTCGGAAAAGAAGGATTTTTCTTCGACAAGAAGATTGTGAACAAGAAATTTTTCCAAAAGCACGAGTCGGATGCAAGCCAGTTTGACGCACTCTGCGAGAACGAATCGGTGAACTTGCGCAAAGGTGCGGGCGGAGAGTCGTTCGTCGTAAACACCACGGGCTATTTTGGTTTCGCGTCGGTTGCCGTGACAATTCCGTGGCACGAGAACGGGAAACGCCAAGCACTCGTGTTCCTTACATCCACGGAAAGCCTATCAGACAACTTTGGAGGCGGAAACACCCGTCTTTCCCACTCGTCGTGCATCGTCAACGCAAAGGGCGACATCATCGTACACTCTGACTTTCAGGCGATGCAACGAAACGACTCCATCGCAAAGACCTCGTTCTTCAAGACGATGAACGAATACAACGACTCAAGCCGGCAGTTCAGTTTCAAGGACGAGGACGGGACGAAATTCTTCTGCGCCTACCAGCGTCTTCCGTTCGGTGGGCTGTGCGTCATCACGACGATAAAGGCTGCCACGCTCTACGAAGGCATAGGGAACTTGACGCGGCGGAACATTCTTCTCATGGTGGCGATTTTGTTCCTTGCGATTCTTTTCATCTGGCTGTACGCAAAGACAATTTCAAATCCGCTCAAGGCGCTCACAAAAGCAAGCGAAGAAATTGAGAACGGAAACTTTGACATATCGGTGAAGTCAAAATCCCACGACGAAATTTCAGCTTTGGCAGAAAGCTTCAACAAGATGTCGAAGGGGCTTTCTGAACGGGCACGATTCAGGGGGAAAGCCGGCTCAAAGGTTCTGGACGGCGATGCTGAAAACGTCGGCGAGGAAAAGAGCGTCACCGTGCTCTACTTCAACATCAGGAACTTTGCCGCGCTCTCCCAGCTTCTTTCACCGCAGGAAATTGTTGGATTTTTGAACGACTGCATGACGAAAATGGCGACCTGCATAACACGGACGAACGGCACTGTGGACAAATTCATAGCCGAATCATTCATGGCTGTGTGGGGTACGCCCTCGCCGGCGGGAAATCCCGCATTGGATGCCCTAAACAGCGTCATATCCGCCCTCTTGATGCGCTCGTCTCTCATTGAGCTGAACAAGTCCCTTGCAAGCCAGAAACGCCCAGCCGTCAGAATCGGGTGCGGAATCAACTCGGGCACTGCCATTGCCGGGGAAATCGGAACAGAGGACATGGCAGAATACACGGTCATCGGCGACAACGTGAGCCTTGCGTCACGGATAGAGGCCTTGAACAAGCCTTTCGGCTCGGACATCCTCATCACGGAAAGCACATACAAGCTCATATCAAAGCTGGTGACGGTGGAGGAAATGCCTTCCGTGCAAGTGCATGGAAGAGCAGAGCCTCTCAAGCTGTACGCCGTGGTCAACATGCCGAAAGCGAAAAACATTCCGGGGGCTGGCGCTTACGGCCCAAAATCGATGGACGAAGTGCGGAAACTTCTTGGAATTCCAAAGCCGGACCTTTCAAAGGTGAACACTGATGTCGAAGAAAAAAAGTACAAAATCGACTAAAGAAAAAATAACAACACTTCTCATCGTGCTGCTCTGCCTCATCGGAAGCGGCGTGAGCCTGGGCTTTTTTGCGCGCGACTTTTTCCAATCGCTTTCCAAGCTGAACGAAGAGCCGATTGCCCAAATCACGTACAAGCACAAAACTGCCCAGCGGAAATTCCGCGACAGGGACGTGTGGGACCGCCTGCGCCAACATTCGCCGCTCTACAACGGCGACACAGTGCGCACAGCCCCAGCATCGGAGACGACTATTCATTTCAACGACGACGACTCAATCGAGCTTTTGGAAAACTCCATAGTGCAGATTTTCGACGAGGACGGTGAGGCCGTCATAGACGTGGAAAACGGCGGCGTCATTGTGAAGGCAGGGGCAAAATCCAAGGGGTTCAAGGTGCGGCTTGGCGACATAGCCACCACGGTTCAGCCAGGCTCATCGTTGAGCGCGGTGAAGGACGGGGACACTCTCGTCACGAACCTCAATGTCATGGACGGAAAAGCCGTGATGGACACAGGCGAAGTTCTGGGCAAAGGAAACTTTTTCTTTGAGGACGGGAAAAAAGTCGCGAACGCGCCAATCATCACCGTCACGTCCCCCTCTCCGAACGAAAAAATCCTGAACTTGGGCGGCGGAAAAATGCCCGTCCAGTTCAAATGGAATGTGCAGAACCTTTCTTCAACCGACGAGCTTGTGCTTGACATAGCTCACCAGCGGGATTTTGAGGACGCAGCACAGCACGCGCTTGGAAACGCGACATCATCTTCAATCACGCTGGAGCTTGATGGACAAAGCGCATATTGGCGGATATACCCCAAGCAATTCGGGAAAAAATTCCAGACAAAGGGAAAAATCACGTTCATTGAGGGAACAAAGCAGAAGCTCATCATCCCGGAAGACGACTATCAGGAGACGTTCAGAACAGTCCTGCCGTCGGTGCGGTTTTTGTGGGAAGAAAACGAATGGGCGTCAGGCTACTTCCTGGAGATTTCTCCATCCCCCGCGTTCTCGAACAATGCAGTGGAATTCCTGACGAACGAGAATTTCGCCATCATCAGCTCGCTTTCCGAGGGAATCTGGTACTGGCGAGTCACCCCCGAATTCAAGTCGGGCACAATCAGGAACACAAAACTCACCAGCGATGCGCGTAGTTTTGAAATCATAAAGGACACAAACATCGAAAAACCGCGTCTCATATCGCCATTGGACGACAGCCTCATCCAAAAGAACGAGCATGAGCCTGTCGTGTTCTCATGGAAGCCCGGCGAAGAGGGCGATATGTACACAATACAGATTGCGAAAGACGGCGATTTCACCGACATGGTGTTGGAGGCCGACACTGCCGAAAACCATTTTGAGACGGAGCTTGACGAAGGCGACTATTTCTGGAGCGTCACCGTCACGGGCAAGGACGGAAAGAAGAAATCGTCAGACACGCGGAGTTTTTCCGTGAAGCTCGATTCGTTCACGCAGCGGCTCATCTTCCCGCCTGACGGCTATATTGTGGAGCAAGACCGACTCAAGGACGTGAGCTTCGTCTGGAAAACAAGCGGGAACGACAAATCGCTGACGGAACTGCAAGTCTCCGACACGCCAAGTTTTTCAAGCATCCTGCGGGCGGAAAACACCGGAAAGAGCGAGGCGAGCATCGACTGGCTTGACAGCGGAACGTACTATTGGCGAATCAAAACTGACAGCGAGCGCGGAGAAGAATATTCCGAATCGCGCAGCTTCATTGTCAAAGAACGTCTCAAAGCACCGGACACCGTGTTTCCACAAGGAAACATCAAAATCGGCATAGACAAAAAAAATCCTGTGCATTTTGAGTGGGAGCCGATTGAAGATGCAGACTCGTACAAATTCAGGCTTTACAAGTCTTCCGACATGAACACGCCTGTCTACGAAAAGAACAATGTGCTGTCGAACAGCCTCGACATTGACCTTGCGCCCTTTGGGGACGGCGACTATGTGTGGACGGTTCAGGCGAACGCCATGGAAAAAGACGGAGCCACCAGATTCACGGGCGAGCTTTCCGAGCATGAGTTCTCGGCACGGACAGTGAAACGCGTCACGCTCATTTCCCCGGCGGAAAAATCCTTCGTGGAAGGAACCAGGAACTACATTCGCGGAACCGATTTCAAGTGGGACAGCGCGGAAGACACGGACAGCACAATCTTGCGAATATTCAAGAACGGGAAACTCGTTCGGGAGATTAAAAACCCCAAGAAGAGCGTGACCGTCAAGAATCTTGAAGCCGGAAAATACTCGTGGACGGTGGAGGCCACTGCAAAAAGCGATGGTCTGGACATTTCCCCGGCAAAGGCTGTGACATTCACAATAGAAGCGTTCAGACCGCTTGCAAGGCCTGTTCTTTCCACACCGAAAGACAAAACGGATTTTGCGGCGCGGGAGCTTAAAAAGATGGATTCAATCGAATTCTCATGGAGCGCAGTTAAGGACGCAAACGTCTACATCGTAACGATAAAGGACTCGTCCGGGCGCACAGTACTGTCTCAGAACGTGGGGAACACGACTACGTTCAACTTCAAGAGCCTCACGTCGCTTTCCCGCGGAACTTTCACATGGAGCGTGGAAGCCCGTCAGGTCTCAAAGAACGAAACGCTCCGCACAAGCAGTTCAAGCCCATTCGAGTTCGTCATCAACATTCCCGTATTGGACGAGCTAAAGCTTGAGGATGCCGGCGAACTGTATGGATTTTAGGAAGAAGCCGATTTTGTGAGGTGTGCTTTTTAGGAGGTGGTTTTCAATTGAAAAAAAGATTTGTTTTTGCAATGTTGATTTCTTCTCTGTTTCTTTTTCCAGGATTTTCCCAGGAAAAACCGGAGCTTTCGCCACCGAAGAACTATTCCATCGTCGAAAAAATAGACGGTTCAAAAACCTTCGTACAGCGGCTCCAGTGGGATGAATACGATTCAATCCGCTTCTACAAGATAGAAATCGAGGAGCGCAATGCACAAGGCGAATATGTGCAGATTCTTGAGCGCGACCTTGAGGAGAACTTCATAGAGCTTTCCCTGCCCTCCGGCTCCTACAGATACCGAGTCTCGCTCTACAACGCGCTGGGCAACTTTGAGAACCAGTCCGACTGGCTGGCTTTCACAATATTGAAGGCCCTGCAGCCGAAGTTGACGGCAGTGACTCGGGACGACAAAACGGACAATCTCGTGTTTTCGGGCGAAAACCTGCTTCCATCGTCAAAATTTGAAATGACATACACGAGCGCCACCGGGAAAAAAATCGTCACCGAGGGAAAAATCGCAAAAAGCGGGAGCGGGAACAAATCGCAGGCAGTTTTGTTCAGCCTGAAGGACATTCCCGCGGGAAAATACACGTTCTCCGTCTCAAATCCAGGCGGGCTTACGGACACACGGGAGTTCGAGATAAAGGCGAAGCCCGTTGTGGCAGCGGAAAACACAGCTCCTGCCGGAACAACAGTCGCGGGCGACAAGAACCCATCTTCCAGCAAGGACACAAAACAGAGCACTGTGGCAAAAGCCGATTCGAAACAAAAGAGCGGCACTACAGCCTCATCTGGAAAAAACAAATCTAGCTCAAAGACCAGCACAAAGAAAACGGACTCAAAGCCGAAAGCGAAATCAGACTCCAAAACGTCCGCCTCAAAGAGCAAGGCAACGAGCAAAAACAAGGCAACGTCAAAGACAAAAGATTCGCAAAAAGAAAAGACCGCTGCCGCCAGCGAGGAGGCAAAACCTGAGCGCAAGGGCATTGCCGCCGCCATCGACAACATTCAGGCATCAATCGGCTACCTTGTCCCCATTCCGCTCATACGCGACGGCTGGGAGGACTACATTGGAACGGACGTGCGATTCCTGAATTTCGGGCTTCGCGCCTCAACGATTCCTTTCAAGACAGGAATCGGAAACTTAGGGTTCGGTGTGAACGCATCGTACTCCCGCGTCAAATTTGAAAAGAGCTACAACGTCAAGTCGTTCACGCTCACCGGAAACATCTTCAACGTCATGCTTGAAGGAATCTGGACAAAGCCGCTCACATCAAAGTTCACGCTGGATGTTCACGCGGGGGCAGGAATCGCGTTGTACCACAATTTCATCTACGACTACGACGCGGGCTACTCGTCGGACAAAATGGACTCAATCAGCCCGATTGTAGGAGTTGGCGCGGCAGTGCAATTCACGCCGGTCAAGCATTTTTACGTGGAAGGCGGAGCCGACGTAGTTGTTGAAATCGACAAAAACCTTCCAGGTCTTGAGAT
>JAFPYB010000108.1 GCA_017412405.1 Treponema sp.
ATTTTTGAAAAAGTCAAAGCAGCAAAGTGAATAGGTGTCCTTGTGAACATCAATTCCAACGTACAAAATCTTTTCGTTTCGTGTTATAATTTCCATGTAGTGCCTCCACTTTGTATGAGGTAATGCCCATACTGTTAATTTAGTCATTAACTATTTTGGAGCTAAATCCACGTTTTTACAAACCGGATGGCACTACATATTGTCTAAGAAGTGTATGTCGCAAGGTCAAGCTCGTTCTCGCTTTTTGCAACGACCACGCTGGTGGCGATGTCGCCGTTTACATTAAAAGCGGTCTGAAGGCGGTCTACAATGTTCCATACGCCTACCACAAAGCCCAAGGCAGCAACTGGTGCTCCCGCTACGGCAAGCAGTGTTGCCACGATGACAAGCCCCGAATTGGGCACCCCAGGCGCTCCTACTGCAAGTAGCAGTGTCATTATACCCAGCTTAAGACAGGTGGCCGCATCAAGTTCAATTCCACACATGCGGGCAAGCATGAGAGCTGTAAGCACTACGCTCATTGCGATACCGTTCATGTTCACTGTAGCACCCAGGGGAATTGCAAAGGATGTAATTTTGTTTGACACGCCAAGCTTTTTCTTGCAGAAGTCAATTGTAAGGGGAATGCAGGCACTGGAACTTGGAATCATAAAGGGAGTAAGCAGATAAACGAGAACCTTGCGCATGTAGGCAAAGGGCGAGATATGCCCCGCAATGAGGATTATTGCCATATAGAGCACGATAAGCAGAAGCCCGCCAACAAGTATGGCAAGCAGATAGACAAGGAGCAGGGCAAGGGTATTCGCCTCGCTGGCGTAGACAAGGAGAGCCATTGACGCAAAAGCAACGAGGGGCATGAAAGTAATAATCATCTCCATCATTTTGAGGAACATGGTATTTGCCTCGTGAAAGAAAGAGCGTATACTTGCGGTTTTCTCGCCAAGGGCTGAAAGGGCAAGACCTGAGAGCACGGCGATAAAGATGATTTGCAGCATGTTGCCAGAGATAATGGGCGAAACCACATTGCTGGGAATTACGCCCAAAAGAATTGAACTGACGGAAACATCGGAAGTTGGCTGCATACCAGAAGGAAGAGCTGCAAGTTTTTCCGGGAGTGGAGGCAGCTCGCCGCTGAAAAAGAGCGATGTCATGCCAAAGCCAATCAGTATGGACAGCACTGTGGTTACAATGTAAGAGCCAATCACCTTGCCGCCAATGCGCCCGATTTCGTTTCCGCCTGAAAGGTTTGAAAGGCTGGTCGCCACCGAGAAGAAGACCACGGGAGCCAGCATGAGGGAAAGGGCATTCAGGAATAGTGTCTGCACCGTGGAAAGCACGCCGTCAGCAAGGAAGGCGGCTGCCCCCGCAGGAAGCCACTTCATGCCGAATCCGGCGGCGATTCCCAAGAACATGGCAGCGAAAGTCACATAGAGGGAGCGGTTCTCGCCGCCACGATGGACGCGGACAGTGACCATGTTGCAGCTGTTACGGCGGCTGTAGCTCAAGTCTGCCTTGTGGGCGCGGAAAATCAGGTCGCGCAGATAGTCCTCGCTTTCCGTGTTCCAGCTTTCAAGGGAAGCAAAGGGGTTGAAGGCTTCGCCCTGAGAAGAAAGCACCAAACTCACCTCGCCGAAAAAAGGGCGGACTTTTGCGGTAACCGCTCCCTGGGAAGCCTCATGCAGTCGCACCATGATTTCTTCAAGCAGGAGCAGCGCATAGTTTTTTTCGCGCTTATTGACCTTCATTCTGTCGAGTAAAGCCTGTATTTTCTCGCTCTGTTCACCCAGGCTTTCCATTGTGACAATGAACTCGCGGTCGTCCTGAATCCCTTTTATGTGCCACAGCACAAAGGCAATCGCGATGAGTGCCGCCACAATGACAGTTGCAATAAACAGAAAACTCAAAAATTGAGCACCTTGGGAAATTGAGTTGGAAATAACCGAATCAAACAAATCTTGAACCATATTCATATTATTGTCTCCTTTAAAAACTCCGCGTTAGCGGTCGTGCAGGAGGCACGAAATCGCAGTTTTGCCAACGGCAAAATCTGCCCATGATAAAATTACATGGATGTAATTTTATCATGCCTCCTTTGTTTTTTGGGCTCCAAATGAGCCTGCAATGCGGTAAGCACACGGGTCAAGAGCCATGAAATTATAAAATAAATTATCGCCGTAGTAATGAGCGGAAAAAAGGCCTCGTAGGTTCGGCTTCTGATAATGTCGCTGGCCTTGGTCAAATCCTGTATGGCAATGTAGCCCACGACCGAAGTCATTTTTACCAAGCTGATGAACTCCCCCTGATAGACAGGCAGGAAATGCCGGGCAGCCTGGGGAAGAATCATTTTGAGGAAAGCTTTTGATTTTGGGTAACCAAGGGCAAGGGCGGCTTCCATTTGCCCCTTGTCCACGGCAAGGATTCCCGTTCTAATCATCTCGCTTACATAAGCCCCGAAATTCATGCCGAAGCCGATAACAGCCACCCAGATTCCGTTAAGACCGGTTTTTGCAAAGACGATATAAAAAAGAATCATCAATAAAACGACCATTGGTAAGCCCTGCATGAGCCTGATGTAGACGAGAGCAAATCCGTTGAGAAGAGGATTTTTAGAAAGCCTGAGCGCACAAAAACCGAATCCCAGGAGAGTGCCGAACAAGGCGGACAAAATCGAAATCAAGACAGTAATTCCGATACCATTTGCAACAAGACGCCAGCGTGATTCCCGCACAAAGGTCTTTTCAAAGCTGGATGCAAGAGAGGAGAAGACCCCCTTTCTTGTGCCATCTTGTGCGGTCTCACTTGTTTCCGATGTAGTAGCGGCGGCTTTTACCACAGCCACAGCCCCACCCTCATAATTCGGCAGGGAGAAGTACACGCTCTGCTTTCGTTCTTCCGTGACAGAAAGGCCGGACGCGGCAAAATCATATTTTTTGGAAGCTACAGACGGTATAACGGCGTCCATGTTCATATCCGCAATCTCGATTTTGTAGCCGTACTCGCGGGCAAAACGCAATACCCAGTCGATGTCGTAGCCAACGACCGCATTGTCCTTGATGTACTCAAAAGGCGCATATTGGGCATTGGTGGCAAGGCGTATCGTTCCATTTTCGCCTGAAAGCGAAGACATATCTATCGTTTTCTTGCTTTCATCGTCGCCAAACCAGATATCTTCAAGCTCTGTCATGAGCCCGTTCTGCTTTGATTTCAGAATGAACTCGTCCATTTGGGCTTTCAGTCTCTCGCCTTTTTCTGTCTTGGGAAAGGCGAATGCAAAAGCCGCATCTTCTGCGTATTCTTTGATATAATCCAGACCTTTTATGTTGGCGCACAAGAGTTTCGCGGCAGGTTCGTCTGCAATCATACAATCCAAGCGTCCCTGGGCGACAAGTTTTGCCATATCGATATTCATTGTATAATGCTGCACTTTGGCTTTCGGAAAGACTTCGGCCACAAGCTCATCAAAGACAGTTCCCGTATTCACGCCGATTGTGACACTTTCTTTGTTCAAATCAGAAAGACTTTTGTATGCGCTTTTTTTGCCATTGGATTCTGCGGAAGCTGCCATATTTTTTTGTGTTTTATTTCCGTCGTCCAGAATCTGAACCGCCATTACAAGCTCTGAGACATAAATCGCTTCCGACAGGTTCAGGCTTTCCTTGTTTGCGGGCGTATCGCTCAAACAGGCGGCGACACAATCGTACATGTCGGTTTCCAAGCCCATGATTAGCGAGTCAAAGGGCACATCCTGCAAGATTAGGGCATAGCCTGCTTCCCGGCAGAAGCGCGCAATCAAATCAACCTCGTAGCCGACGACTTTTCCGTTCTTGATGTAATCAAAAGGCGGGCACTGGGCTTCGGTGGCAAATCGGATTGTTCCTTTTTTTCCTTCTGGATTACGCAAACTTTCCAAATCCACTATCTTTTTTTCTTCATCATTACTGAGCCACAAATCATCGGTCTTTTTGAGAGTGCCGTCTTCCTGCCATTTTCTCACATACTGGTTGAATTCGTCGCGGAGGGCAGCCCCCTTCTCGTTTTTTTGGAAGCAGACCACAATGTTCATTGTTTCAAGTCCGCAGTGAATGTAGCCCAGCTTCGGCACTTCAAGGGCTGCGTAGCGGATAACCGGCTCGTCGTTGATAAAGCCGTCCAGTTTTCCTGTGGCAACGAGATAAGCCATGTCGGCATTGGTCTTGTAATACTCGATTTTCGCCTGGGGGAAGAGTTCTCGGGTGAGCTTGTCCACCATCACGAAGCCCGTGTGCATTCCAAGAACAAGGTGACTGCTATTTTGAAGCTCTTCCTTTGAGTTGTATTTTAGCGTCATGTTCTGGAACTGTGGCGGAACGCTTTTTAGATAAGTTGATTTTTGCAAATCTTCGGCGGCTGAAGGAGAATTTTCTGAATCGCGCACCATGATTGCGTTTTCTTCGGTGTAGACAGGCGTGGAAAAGCGGATTTTTTCCCTTCGCTCTGGAGTGGCATTAAGGTTCGCCATAATGCAGTCGATGTCGCCGCTCAGGGCGGCGGCAACTATGCTTCCGTAGTCATAGATTTTGAATTCCAAGTCGGCGTTGAGATATGCGGCAAAACGGCGGGCAAGCTCAATGTCAAATCCATTCAGTTCAGTTCCCTTGTAATAGCTGTAAGGCGGAACAATGCCTGTCGTTCCAACACGCAGACGCAAGCGGGGATTTTTTGCTTTTGCTATGTCGGGCATAGATTCATCGCCGTCAAAGACCCTGCGTTTGTACATGTCATTCAAAGTGCCGTTTGCTCGGAGCTCAGCAAGAAAAGCGTTTATCGTTTTTTCAAAATCGGGAATTGCGGTGACTGGAGAAAGTCCAACACAGACTTCTATTTTTTCGCCAAAAGGAGCGAGAATCTTCACGCCGGTAAGACCGTTTTTAATGGCAAGTTCCATCTGCACGCGGTCAAAGGCGAATGCGTCAATCTTCCCCTGTTTTAAAGCCTCGTACCCCGTAAGATTTTCGTTGAAGGAAAGGATTTTTGCATTGGGGAAGGCAATGGGAAGGCTTTTTGCCGATGACTGCCCCTCGTTGTAGCCTATGGTTATGTTTTTGTCGTTCAAATCGTCAAGGGTGGTGATGGTTGATTGTGCGTTGCGAGAACAGCAGGGCAGCAGCGCACATGAAAAAGAAATTGCAATGATAATCGGCAGGAAATGTGCTTTCATAGAAAAATAGTATAACATAAAACCATGCGGTTTGCGTTATACTATTTTGCTGTTTTCCAGTGAAAAGCGCTGACCAAATCCTGTTTCTGGGGATTTTTCGGTGTTCACCTTGAAAATCCTAGAATTTGAAATCTGTTTTTTTGACGTTGTATCCGTAAATCGTTTTCCAGTCATCGCGCATTGAAATGACAATGTAGCCCGCATTTTTCCACTGCTCGCCCAGGGCAAGGGCTTTTTCGCGGTTGGCGTGGTCTTTTGCATCATCGTCGGCAATGAGCATGAAAGCGGCGGTCTTGTACTTTGTGTTGCCCAGGGCATAATTGTGCATTGCGCTGTCTCCGCCCGAGTTTCCGAAGGAAAGAACAGGCACCTTGCCGATTTCCTGGGCAATCTGCTTTACTTTGTTCGTCTTTAGGTTCTTGATGATAAGCTCGTCCGTTCTGAAAATGTTCTCGCCTTTTGCCATTGTGTAGTTGACACCTTCCTCGTCGCCCTGCTTGCTTGATTTAAGCACTACATCCATGCCGATTACGTGGTTCGGCTCAATGCCGATGGATTCCGTCAATGCGCGGCAGATGAAGCGGTCGGAGCCGGAAACCACATAGCAGGTGAATCCGTTGGCGTTGAGATAGTCGAAAACTTCCAGCATTGGTTTGTAGAAACTTTCGCCGTAGGTCATTCCTGTAAATCCGTTCGCCTGTTTTTTGCCATAGTTCTTTACATAAGCATCGAATTCTGCGAGCGTCATGCCTGAATATGCTTTTGCCGCAGCATAGGCGTGTTTCATGTCGAAATGTGACGGGAGCTTTGTTCCGCCCCGCACAAAGTCGCGGATGTTCTGGGCCGTCTCCTTTACGTCCTTTGGGGCTATGTCCTTGTACGCTGCGTCCTCCAGCACCCTGTATTCAAGCATATTGTACTCAAAGTAGCTGGGGTACAATTCCCCCACAAAAGTTCCGTCCATGTCGAAAGTTGCGATGCGATCCTGGACGGGGATGAAATCTGGTGATTGTTCATCTGTCACTGCCTTCACATAGTTGATGAGCGCGTTTTTTGATGCTGCGTCATCGTTCCAAAGCGAAAGCGCATTCTTGTTCGATGGATTTTGCGGTATGCTTTTGCAGGAAGCGAGGGCAAGCACGACGAATGCGAGCGCGAAAAATGATTTGAATGTCCTTCTCATAAAAACTCCTGGCAGCGAAACATTGTGTTTGTGCCTCGTTGCTGATATAAAGTAGGCTGATTTTACAAAGAGATATTATAGCATAATTATGGTTTTTCCGCTATACGTTCTTTTTAATAGCGCGTCCAATGACAAAAATCCTTATTCCCGCTACTATGGTTCGTGTATGGAACCGTTCACAATCCCCCGTTTCTCGGGAAACATAAAATACGACGAGCCGATGGGGCGGCACTCCACCATGGGCGTGGGCGGGCTTGCGCCGTTGTTTGTGGAGCCGTTCGACGAGGAGAGCCTTTGCCTTTGTGCCGGTGCGCTCAAACAGGCCGGAAAGCCGTTTTTTGTCCTGGGCGGCGGAAGCAACACGATTCTCCCGGACAAAATCCCCTTCGCCATTCTCTCCACGCGCCGGCTCAAAACACCTCCCGCCATTGTTGAGACCGACGGAAAAGCCGTCACGCTCTCCCTTCCGGCAGGGCTTTTGTGGGGGCGGGTCTGCACTTTCTGCAAGGAGAACAACATAGATACGTTCGCGCCTTTTTCGGGACTTCCCGGCACGGTGGGCGGGGCTTTGGTCATGAACGCCACCTGCTTCGGCTTTTCGGCTTGTGACGCGCTCCTTTCCGTGCGGTACCTTGACGCTCGCGACATGGGCCTGCACGAGTACAAAAAAGACGCCCATGATTTTTCCTACAAAAAAAGCCCTTTCCAGAACAACGACAAAATCATTCTGTCCGCGGACTTTGCCGTTGTCCGCGCCCCAGGTGAAAAAAGCGGGGAAATCCGCGCCTTGTACGACAGCTTTCTCTCCCAGCGCGTTGCAAAGAAGCACTTTTCTGCCCCCAGCGCAGGCTCGGTGTTCAAGAACGATGTGGAAAAATCGATTGTTGCGGGAAAAATAATCGACGAGTGCGGCCTGAAGGGGACGAGGGTAGGGGGCGCGAAAATTGCCGACTGGCACGGAAATTTCATCATCAATGAGGGAAAAGCCAGTGCAAAAGATGTTCACGATTTGGTAAATCTTATAAAATCAGAGGTGAAGGCGAAGAAAAACATCGCGCTGGAATGTGAGATTCTGTTCGCGGGAACGGAAATGTGCATTGGGTGTGTTTCAAATCGCGGAGGACATTGAAATCCAACTTGAAACGCGAAAAAACTTTTCATTGTTTGGAAAAGTGTCCGATAATAGAGTATTGAAATAGACGTGTTTGGAAATTGGTGGCGAGCCATACCTTTTCCGGGCAGGTCTGATTTTTCTTGTAATAAGAATGGGCGTGTGGAACCTTGTTTCTGCTCAAGCCTAAATGGAGAGGCTTTATGCTGCAGCTGTCTTTTGTTTCATTTAAAAAGGATTCATATATCCTCGTTGAGGGCAAAATAAAAACCGATTGCTTTTACATCATTCAAAGCGGAAATGTGAAAATCATGCACGAAATTGAGATTCCGGGAAGAAAGCCGGAAATTCTCGGGCCGGGAGACTTCTTGGGTGTTGTGTCGTGTATGTCCGGGCAGGCAAACGTAGAATCAGCATTTACCATTTCCGATGTTGTATGTATCGCAGTCCAAAAGTCTCAGTTCCCTGACCTGATTCAAAAGAACATTCCTGTCGCCCTCAAGATTATCCGTTCCTTTGCAAAGAAAATGCGCGAGACAAACCAAGTCATCATGCTCCAGACAGCTTCAAAAGTGGCGGAGGACAACCCGAACCAGATTTACCGCGTGGCGGAGTATTATGACACCGACTACCAGATGGACGTTGCCCTCTTTGCCTACTACCAGTACATGAAAGTTGTCAAGAAAGGCCCGTTCTTTGAACAGTCAAGAATCAGGTTCTCAAAGCTCCGCAAAAATTCGAACGCAGTATACCTTGAGCCTTCCGAGGACACCATCAGAAAATATCCGAAAGGCACGATGATTTTCTCCGAGGCCCAGAACGGCTCTGAAATGTACATCATACAGCAGGGTGCGGTGAAGATTTCAAAAATCGTCAAGGAAAGCGACCGCGACAACGGGCAGGAAGTCATTTTCACGATTTTGAAGAAGGGCGACTTGTTCGGCGAGATGGCCCTCATTGAAAACAAGCCTCGCTCGGCGTGTGCCATTGCCGTGGAGGATTGCGTCCTCATGGCGGTGAACAACAAGAACTTCAACCAGATGGTTTCAAGCCAGCCGGAGATGGTGGCGCGGCTCACCATGACGTTCGCAAACAGGTTGTGGCCAATGTACCGCCAGCTCATCAACTCAATCATTGAAGACCCTCTGGCCAAGATGATTGATATGCTCCAGCTCCAGCTTGAGAAGAACAAAATCAAGCCGGACGAGAACCCGTCGTTCCGCACGAACTACACGCCCACCGACGTTGCCCAGATGTGCGGTCTGTCAAAGACGGATCAGGCGAAAGTCATGTACAAGTTCCTTTCTCATCCGATAATTCATGTTGAAGACAACAAAATCATCGTTCCGAAAGTCGATGAGCTGTACAAGCAGTCTGTCTTCTACAGAAAGGCGCTTGCACGAAAAATCAACAACAAATAGCTACAAAAAGGCGGTATGAAATTGAACGGCAGAACGAAAATTCTTACGGCACTCCTCGCTTTTTCATCAGTCTCGCTCTTTGCTCTTCCCTCGGGGTTCGGCAAGGTGAAGCTGGGAATGTCCTTTGACGAGGCAAAGAGTGCGCTCAAGGCAGACTCGCAGTTCGGCTACCGTGGAGACCGCGATGTGTCCCTCTCGCCCTCGGACGGGGAGTCAATCATAGAGACGGACACGAGCAGGACGGCTCCATATTCCTACATCACAAAAAGCTGGCTGCAGTTTTCGGACAAAAAGCTCTACGTCCTCACCATGAACTTGAACGAGGAGCGGGTGGACTATTATTCCGTGTTCTCAAAGCTCTGCGAAAAATACGGGAATCCCAGCGAGATTTCCCCAAAAAAATCGGTCTGGAAGGACAATTCTGTTATTTTGTCCCTTGAAAAGCCGCTCACGCTCAAATTCATCGATTCTTCCGCCTACAACGGGAAGCAGCAAGCGTCCTCCGTGAGCAAGACGGCCTCGGAGCAGCTCAAAGAACAGTTCCTGGATTCATTCTGATGAAACAGAAATTCGTCTGCATTGCAATTTTGCTCCTGTTCTCCTCCCTCGTCTCCTGCGGCACAAAAAAGCTGCCTGTAAAGACGCTCTCCATCCGCACCGCATCAGGGGCGACGGTGGCGGTTCAGGCTGAAATCGCCGAGAAGTCGGAGGAGCGCGCCCGCGGCTTTATGGAGCGGAAGAACATTCCCGACGGGACAGGAATGCTTTTTGTGTTTGAGAAAGACCAAATCTTAAGTTTTTGGATGAAGAACACGCCCACGCCGCTTTCGATTGCGTTCATTGACCACGGCGGGAAAATCCGGGACATTTTTGACATGAAGCCATACAGCCTTGCCAACACGGTGAGCACGGTGAGCGTGCGCTACGCGCTGGAAGTTCCGCAGGGGTGGTTTCAGCGCGCAGGCATTTCGGTGGGCGACACCCTCATTTTGGAATAGCCCCGCCAATCCGTCTATCAAGCAATAGTTTTTTTTACGACTCCAGCCGCTCAAGCTCCGCAAGGGCCACCTTGTCGTCCGGGTCGTATTCAAGCACCGACTGGAAATAAGCCGCAGCTTGGGCTGGGTTTCCTTCCTTCAAGTACAAATAGCCCAAGTTCGACATGATTTTTGTGTTCTCAGCGTCCTTGGAAAGAGCCTCCTCAAGCATTTTCTTTGCGCCTGGAAGGTCGCCGGTCTCCAAGAGGCAGATTGAAAGCTCGTTGTATGTGTCGCTGGTTTTTCCGCCCTCGCAGGAAAGAGCCTTCTCGAACGCCTTCCGCGCCGCATCGAATTTGCGCAGGCGGCGCATCCCCCAGCCGAGCATGAACCATGCGTTCCACACGTCCGGGTTTTTTTCTATGAATGAGCGGATTTCCTGCAGTCCTTCCTCCTCCTTTCCCTGGGAAATGAGTTCGTATGCCTTGGCAAACTGCTCGTCGTCCATGTTCTTGTTCGCAATGTCGTCAAGAATCTGCTGGGCGCGGTTCTTTTTGTAGATTCCGTTCTCACCCAGCTCGTCGTCGCTCACGTCGCAGGTGAGGGCAACATAAGTCTCGAACACGTCTTTTGCGCGCTTGAAGTTTCGCTGCTTGAGAAAGAAAAATCCCGCGTTGAAGAAAGCGTCTGCAAGGGGCGGCTCCGCCGCAAGAGCCATCTCGTAGTAGGATTTTGCGTCTGCGTCGTATGCGTCCGCGTCGTCGTACAGCTCGGAACGGCGGTAGGAATCGGCCCGCTGGTCAAAGAACAATGCCGTGTTCAGGACAGTCACCATGTCGTCCGGATCAAAGCCGCGCAGCGCGAGGAAAATTTCCTCCGCAAGCTCAAAGTCCTCGTTCTTTGCCTTGAGGATTGCCGCCTCGGTCAGCTCTTTTTTGAGGTCGGGGCGGGCTTCTTTGAGAAGGGAGCGGTAATAGAGAATGTTCTTGTGGTGCGGCTCGTACGCCATGACGGTGAGCAAGCCTGAAAGAACCTGCTCCGGCGTAAGCTCTGCCATGATGAACGTGCCCGGCGCGTCGGAATCTTTTTTCTGGACGGGAAGAGGAATGGACTTATCGATGTGCATCGCATTCCGGCTGAATGAAAATCCTTCCGGAATGGTGATGTAGTACACCGATTCAAGTGGTGAGACGGGATTCATGGCTTGTTCCTACATGGCGGTCTGATCGTTCACTGAAAGCTGCGTCTTTCGCACCTGGGAGAAATAATCGTTCAAGTGGAGCTTGTATGACAGCGGCATGAGATTCTCGTCGAATTTGATGCTGACAGTGGAAATGTTCGGTTTGCCATCAAGAGGATCTGCGGACACGATTGTTCCACGAATCTGCACCGTCTCCATCGGCTCGTCAAAATCGATGTTGAGAAGCGCGTCCTTGTTGATGAGGAAGTGCGGAATGCCCACCATGACGACTTTTGCCCCGCTGAACGATACATCGCGCAGAATGCAGTGGCGCGGAACGTCCTGCACCGAGAGGATTGTTTCTTCCTTCATGATTTTGAGCTTGCGCTTGCTGTCGTCGTTGACGATGATACGCTCCTCGCGGCGGCGCACCGCGTTTGAGTTTGCGTCCAGAAGCCGTCCCAGTATTTCGATGTGGTCATCCGGCGGACGCTGGGTGTACTGGAGAGAAACGAGCGCCATGTCCTGGGAATTCGCGTACGGCGCGATTTTATCGACGTGCGCGGAGATGAAGAACGTGATATGGTCGCCCGAATAGTGGTTGAAATAAAATTTCAACTGGCAGTTTGGGTTTTCCTTGTCAGCAAGTGCCTTGAATGCTCCGCTCTGAGTTCCGACAATGATTTTTGCGCCCAAGAAAGAAGTGGAGTTGATAATGCACGGCCACTGACCGTCCTTGCATTTTATGAAAATTTGTCGCGGGTCAAGATTCAAAGCCCGTATGATGTCTTTTGTAAAAGTAACTTCTGTATCACGATAAATATCATAATACTTGTTTAGCTGTTGAATTGTTGCAATTGCCATGTTAGCTAATATACCCCATAAAATACTAATCGTCAAATAAAAAACCCATGTAAGAAGCATTTACTCGCAAAAAAGATTGAATTTTTACGGATTTTTCTTTTGACTTCAGGAAAAATGACGTGGAGGAGCCGCCGTCAAATTCGATTGCGTCAACGCAGCCCAGGGACAGGAAAATCTCCTGGCACTCCTGGAACGAAAGCCCCGGGCTTTTCTTGCAGGCAAGAATGTACAGCTCGTCGCCGGAAGCCGTAAGCCCCACGGCAGTGCGGGCGTTGAACTGCTCCGTCTGGAAATCGATTTTTTTTCCGCCGTTCAGAATGAGGAAGTATCCGCCAAAGGCAAAATCCGCGGCGGCAAGGGAGTCGGCGGTCTGGCTGGCGGCGATTTTTGCCGAAAGGCCGAATGGCGTGCGGTACATGACTAGGGCCGGGTATTTTTCCAGCGGCTTTGAGAACTGCATTTTGTCCGCGCTGTGCACCCCGAGAATCTTGAATTTTTTGTCGGTGGCGGGGACTTGGGACTCGGTGTTTATCCAGTAGGGCGATGTGTTCACCGCCATGAGCGCGTTCGTCTTGCGCACGAACTGGGAGAGCATTAGCCCCGAGAGGAATCCCGCGTCGGTCACGGAGTCGGAGTCATCCACCGACGGATAGGACACGATGTGCATTTTCGGATTCTTCAAATCGATTTTCAGAATGTGAATATTGTTTTTTGATGAATAAAAATACTGGGCAATCGTCCTGTTGTTCCACGAGACCGGCTTGAAATCGGTAGAAAGAATGGCGGTCAAGACCTTTTGGCGCGCCACTGCCCCTGACTGGCAGAAGATGAAAAAAGCGGAAAAAACACAGAAAAAAATCTTACTTTGCAACCGAGTCATTTTTTTGTTTTTCAGTGTTCTTGCCCATGATGAAGTTGATGAAGTGGTCTTCCAGCGTCTTCTTTGGACCTGGAACGCCAAGCCTGCGCCTTGCCCGCGCGTTGTCCCGCCGCACCGAATACTGCTGGAAAAAGTCGCGGTAGTCCTCGCTTAGATTTGTTGGCACTTCCTCCCCCAGATATTTGGAGACTTCCTCGCGCCCGATTGCGGAAATGCCCTGCTCGCGCAATATGGACTTGAGGCGCAGAATCTGCTCGAACGAAAGCCCGAACAAAAATTCCTCCATCGCCTGGCTCACGTCCGCGTCGGAGAGCTTTGTCTTGATGAACTCCGACCACTGCTCGTCCAGCTGGAACGAAATCATTATTAGCTCGCTTGTTCCCATCATCGTTCCGAATGCGGGCGCAAGAATTGCCCTTGCCCGCCACACGGACTGGAGGACGGGCGAAATGTCGGAAATATTCTGGTCTGCGCGGTGTTCCCACAGGAGCAGGAGCGAGTTTGCAAGCTGGCGGCGGGAGTCTATGGGAAGACTCGTGTCGCGGATGAGGTTCAGGTACACGTCCTCGGCAAGAAGCAGGAACATCATGTATACTGTCTCCGCGTGGAATTCGCCCACAATCTTGTCTTCTATCTTTACCTCGCGGGCAAGCCGCTCGAATTTTGCGAAAATGTGGAGCTTTGCCACAAGAAAGCCCTTTCCCAGGGAGGCTTTTGAGGGCAGCTGGAGTGTCATGTCGCCCTCGCGCTTTGAGTTGATGAGGGAGTCCATGAGGGACTGGGGCGTTCTTGTCCCGAAGGTGAGGTTCGTGCGCTCAAGCAGCGAAGGAAACGTGGCGATTGCAGATGCAAGGTCGTGGAGGTTCTCGATTTTTTCGTTCACAATCTCCAGCTGCTCGGGGTTGTTTTCCGAAAGATTGTCTTTGAGCACATCGACGAGCTTCTGCTGCTTTTCCGTGAACACGACGATGCCTGATACCGACTTGTCCTCGATTGCCTTTGCGTCAAAAAATTCCCGAATATCGACTGGTTCAAATATAATTTTGTCCATAAAGATAATGCCGATTTTGTATTATAACATACTTTTCCGAGGAAATCTCTAAAAAGTCAAGCTTTTTGTGTTTTTTTTGAACTGACCCCAGATTGATTCTAAAACTCAGAACGGATTGCCGATTTGGGCTGAGTCGGGCTGCATTCCCAAACAAACAATCCGACACAAAAAGTGCGCAGCGTGAAGAAAAGCAGAAGGGCTTGGAGCGCTTGCAGGGTGCGAAGGAGCGAAGCGACTGAGACAAATACCGCTTACCCTGCACCGCGCGGAAAGCCCTGTCTTTTCTGGAAGCGCGC
>JAFPYB010000109.1 GCA_017412405.1 Treponema sp.
CAATCTCATAAAGCAAATTGCTTCTATCGGAAGCGACAGGAGTTGAACCTGCCCAGCCCGAAAGGAACTGACGGATTAGCAATCCGTTGTATTACCGCTCTACCACGCTTCCTTAAAGTGTGCATATAAAAAAAGATTCGGAGCGAGAGGGATTTGAACCCCCGATATGGTTACCCATATGCCGGTTTTCAAGACCGGTGCATTCAGCCTCTCTGCCATCGCTCCAAAGTCGTAATGCTCCTTTAATATATGATTTTTATGAGATTTGGTCAAGTGGAAAATCTCATAAAAATCAAAAATTATATTCATGATTCGCTCTTTTTCTTTTCGATTGCCGCCTTTACGCTTTGGGCGAACAGCTTGTTCTGGTCGTCGCGGAGCGGAACGCTGAACAATGGCGCACCGTCATCAGGCGAAATGCGGTAGATTTTTGACGAATCGCACAAGTACGCGGGGCTTGACGGGTCGTTGATCCACCAGTCAAGCACGGCTATGACGTACAGCGAGTACTTGATGAGGTTCGCGTTCGTGGCTGATGTTTCGTCGTCGGCCCTTTTTGCGCCCAACAGCACGTCCATGCGCTTTGAGATTGGGTTTGGAATGCCAAAATCGTACCGCGCCCACGGATTTGAGACGCTCAGGACATCGCCCTTTGTTTTTGCCGCCACATCGATTTCCTTCACGATTGAGTACAGGAATTCAAACATAAAATCAACACGCATACAAAGCGGGCGGTACTGGCTGTCGTTTTTAGGGTGCTCCAAAAGAAGCTGCTCGAATTCAAAATTCGGCAGGAAGTTGTATTTTGTCTGCCAGAGCAAGGACGTGAGAAGCCGCTTTCCGAACAACGTGGACTGGAATTCCGGCTGCGTGTACTGGGTGTTTACGAACTCGCAGATTGCCTCGCAGTAGTATTTTTCAAACAGGCTGTCGCGGTAGACCGACCATTCGTTGAGGATGTCCGAAACTTTGTCCGCGTTCTTTGATTCTTCCGTGTCCGTGTCAATCGTGAAGCTCACGTTGCGCAAGCCCTGGAACAAGTCCTCCGAGATTCTGAGAATCGTAATCGTGATTTGCAGCGGATTGAGCGGCGAGAGCAGGTTGTAGCCGTCGCGGAACTGGTAAATCGGCTGGAAATACGGGAACATATCGGGGTAGTTTGAAAGCTGGTCAAAGCCCGCTTCCGGAAAGAACTGGTTCAGGAGCCTGAGGCCAAGCTTGACGTATTCGTTTTTGCGCGCCTGCTGCTCCCGCTGTTCCGCCTTCTCCTTTTCTTCCTGTGCCTTCTTTTCTTCTTCCGCCTGAATTTCTTCTGGGGAGCGTTCGTTTCCGATGTCCTTTATTTCCGTTGCCTGGTCGCCTTTTTTCTGGGGCAGAATCAAATCGAATTTTGTCAATTCTAGGAAAGCGAAAATGTTCGCCGTCTGGGTGAGGAAAAAATCTTGAAAATAGTCGAAGTGTTTTGAGCACATTCGCATCAAGAGCGGGTAAAGTCCCTTGATGACTTGGCTGTAGACGTAGAACCATTCGGCTATTGCTTTCTTTGAGTTTACGGAAACGGCTTTCTGGTCGATTTTTGGGTATTTTACCAAATCCCCGTAGATTTCCTTGTAGAAATTGGAGATTCGCGACTCGCCAAGATAATAAATCTTCATGAGCATCTTGTAGATTGACTTTACGAGCGGAATCAAGTCTGTCACGGTGGCATTGTTGCCCAGCGGCGCAATGGCGGTGTAGCGCGAGCGGATGTCCCTTATGTTCCACATGCCCACGAGCTTGAGGAATCGGAATTTGTCCTCCGTTGATGTCATGATTTTTTCTTTGTACGTTTCAGGCGCAATGAAAATAATCATCTTTGTCGTTTCGATGAAATCGTTGAGGTGGTCGATGTCTGCTTTGAGCGTATACTGGACGAACCCGTGGCGGAGCGTTTCAAGACCGTTCTTTTTGAATCGCCTGACAAAGTTGAAAAGACCGTAATTCGGCTTGATTTTGAAGTCGTCGTCCATCATGATGTGATCCATCAAGTTGCGCTCTTTTGCCGTCAAGTCCGGGAGTGTCGGCGTGTCTTTCTTTGGGGCCGGAGCCGAGCCGGACGCTCCTTTTCCCGAGACGACCGTAGTGTTTTGGGAGACTTTTCCCACCACAACCTTGCGCTTGTAGTCCTTTGCATTGGGAAGTGCATCGTAGTTTATGGGCGCGGATTTTTCGGCGATAATCTGACCGCCGAGCACTTTTGTCATTCGTTTTGCTTCTTCTTCGGAAATAGAACCCATCCCAATATTCTTTCGGGTGTGGTCAAGAGTTCCCGGTTCCCATTTTGCTTCTGTTTTTGAATTTTCTGACATATTGAACTAAAGCCTCATCATCTGATGTTTTGCAAAGCCTTCAAATTCATGAAGAACGATGTCTTTTCCATCTTTTGTTTTTATAACCCCCTCAAACTTGCCAAAAATAGTGTAAGTTTGAGCCCTAACAACAAAGAAAGCCATGTCTCTGAAATGACTCATGTTCGGAGTGAACGTCAAATCAACCATGTTCTCAAAATCCTGGATTACCCATTGCTTTGTGATGCCCAGCGGGTAGGTGATTGTAACTGGCGGAAGCGGCGTGAGCGCGCCGTCCACCACAATCTGGTTCGCGTTGTATGTGTCCGTGTCCACGGCGTTTTCCACGGGCGAGAAAATCTGGAAGGAGAACTCGTTGTCCCCGATTTTTCCGCACGCGCTTACCACCTCAAGGATTGTCCGCAGATTGTAGTACGTCCTGTTTATGCTCAGAAGACCGTAACCGTTGGTGTCTATGCCCGGCGATTTTGGCGAATTCTTCATCTCTCCCAGGGAAATTGAGCCGTGGAGGAACAAGTTCGCCGTGTATGTGGCGGAGCAGCGGCGTTTTGTGGGCGCTGGAATGACAGAGCAGACTTCCTGGGTGCATGGCGCGGAGTATGCTGCGCGGAACGCTCCCCGCACGGAGGGGCGCACGCCGTCGCCCTTCAGGTTGAGCAGGATGGAAACCCGGTCTTTCTCGTAGTCCCAGCTGATTCGTATGTAGCGGTTCTTGTTGAAGCTGATGCAGAATCCGCTCTTTGTGTTGTGCGGAATGAAGCGGCGGCGCGGTCCCATGAAGACGCGGTATGCCAGCTTGAGCTTTTTTTCCTTGCTCCACAAGATGACTTCTGCGTAGCCGAACACTTTGAAATCAAAAAAATCGATTGTGCCTATGTAGTCGCCAAGCACGAAATTGAGGGAAAGCGTGCTTTTTATCCTGAAATTGGACATGAAGTGCGGGAACGGAATGCCGCCGAAGGGGGCTTCCACGCCACGGATATCGAGACGCGAAAGCGGCCCCGTGAACGTTCCGAACACGGGTTTTCCGCCTTTTATGAGTTTTGATGGCACTTCACTAACATTTCTCGTATACAAAATCGACCTCGTGCTTCTTCTGTTTTCCCATGCTTTTTAGATGATTTTCCATCGATTTCCTTCTTTTTGGAATCGTTTGGCTGGAATTTCAAGCAGCCGTCCGTCCTCGCCGAGCATTTTCAGCATTTGCGTGAGCGGGTTCACGTCCGTGATTTTGAAATTCGTTCCATCGTAGAACAAGTGTATTCCCTCGTTGGGAAGATTCTTTTTTGCCTCCGCATACCAGTTGTATTCGTAGGAAAGGCAGCACAGGAGCCTGCCGCACTGTCCCGAAATCTTTGTTGAGTTGAGGGAAAGGTTCTGTTCCTTTGCCATTTTGATTGAGACCGACGGGAGCTTGTCGCTGATGGTGTGGCAGCAGTACGGCCGCCCGCACACGCCAAGCCCGCCCGTGATGCGGCTTTCATCCCGCACACCGATTTGGCGCAGCTCTATTCGCATTTTGAAGACCGACACCAAATCCTTCACCAGCTCCCTGAAATCGACGCGGTTCTCGCTTGAGAAGAAAAAGAGGGCTTTTGGCTCGTCGATGAGAAAATGCACTGTTATGAGCTTCATGTCCAGCGCGTGTACTGCGACTTTTTCCCTGAAAATATCGAAAGCGTCCTTCTCCTGCTCCAAGTGCTCTTGGTAGAGCGCAAGGTCGTCATGGCTTGCCCGCCTGTCTATGGCGATGATGTCGCCCGACTTGATGCCCACCGGCGCGGTGGGTTTTCCGAGAATGAAGGCAAGGTCGTTCCCGTAGCGCGTGGGAATTATAACGCCGTCGCCTGGATTGAGCTTTCC
Source organism: Treponema sp. (assembly GCA_017412405.1). GTDB lineage: Bacteria > Spirochaetota > Spirochaetia > Treponematales > Treponemataceae > Treponema_D. The sequence goes on from JAFPYB010000109.1 coordinate 4,212, forward strand.
AAGCTTGTCGGGAGCCGTCACATACACGCCCTCGCAAGAATATTCGAGTTTTGCGCTGTACAAGTTTTTTGGGCAGACAAAACCCTCGTCCGATTTTTCAGAGTCGTCGGAGTAATCATCAAATTGAGATATGTCTTCTTTTTCTTCGTATTCGGTTTCAAAAATATCGCCCATGTTTTCCTCTTTTATTGAAGCAAATCGACAATAAGTCCGTTGATTTCGCCGATTCTGGCAAGAAGCCTGAGATTCTTGCCCTGATTGTACACCGTGTCGGCCATGAGCTGGTTCAAATGCTCGTTTATGACCCTGATTTGGTATACCGTGTCTCTTTTCATTCTTCCGTTCTGCGGCCGCAACCATCGTTTTTTGCTGATGATTTCGTAGTTGTTCCGGGAGATGTATTTCAAAAGCTGGCTGATTTTTGTCTTGTATTCCATCAGGTTTTCGATGCTCTGCTTGAACCTAAGCTCGTCCCCTGCAATGTCAACTCGGTCTTTCAGGAATATGACGGCTTCTTCTTCCGTCATGCCGGCAAGCTCTATGGGCAAACCTTCTTGTGTAAGCTGGGCTTCTTCCTGGGATTTCTTTATTGCATCGGCAAAGGAGAGCTTTGTCGGTTTCTCTGCTTTTTTTGATTGCTGGGAAGAGAACCGACCTGCTGTCTGAGCCGCAGTAAGAAGTGCCGCATTGCTGGTGAAAGCCTCGATTCCGGTCATTAAATCACCTTGCTTTTGATTATTTTTTCGTCGGAATAACTTGATACCGATTCTGAATAGCGTTCCTCCGATTTAAGACTTATGCAGTGACCGTGGAAGATGCCGTTGCTTTCTATTTCTATGTTCCTTGTCGTTACGTCCCCTATGACCGCTGACGAAGAAAAGAGCTTGATTTTTTTGGGAGCGGTGATGTCCCCCAGCACGATTCCGCATACTTCCGCGCTGGCAGCCGTGATGTTCCCGCGGACACGGGCCTTTTCCCCGATAAACACTTTTCCGCTTGTCTCAATGTTGCCGTCAACGTCCCCGTCAATGCGCAAAAAGCCATTCACGCTGAGGTTCCCGGAGAATTTGGAGTCGATACCGATGATTGTGTTGATTGATATGTCGTCAGTAAAAAAAGCCATATTACCTAGTGATTTTTACGTTCACATATTTTGCGGGGTCAACGACATCCGAGCCGATGTGAATCTCATAGTGAAGGTGCGGGCCGGTTGAGACTCCCGTGTTTCCTATTGTTCCGATTACGTCCCTCTGGGAGACGAACTGACCTTTCTTGACGCGCACTGAGTTCATGTGGCAGTAGCGCGTGTACATTCCGTGCTTGTGCTTGATGATGACGTAGTTTCCGAAGCCCATGTCGTAGCTCACCGTTACCACCTGCCCGTTGGCCGTGGCGAGGATTGGGTCTCCAGTGCGGTATGTGGAGATGTCCATGCCCTTATGGATGTACCATACGCCTGTGATTGGGTGGGTGGTTTGCCCGAACTGCTGGGAGATGTGGCCGATTCCGCCTTTGATTGGCCAAATGTTGGGAATGTCGGTGAAGAGCGTTTCCTGGCTTTCGAGCATTTTCCCAATCTGCTCGATTGGCTGGATTGTGCTTTCAAGGTATGCGGCAAGCTGCCTCATGTCGGCCGCTTCTTTTGTGGAGCCGGATGTAGTTTCCTGGGTGTCGAAGAGCGAGTTCAAATCCGAGTCGGAGAATGAGTTCTTCTCCACTGATTTTGTCTGGTTGATTCCCACGAGGGAGAGGGTCTGGGAGAGCGATGATTTGAACCGCTTTGCTGTCTGGAGCACGTTGTTGTTCTCGTCCCGCAGCTCGTCAAAGCTTGCCAAAAGCTCCCGGTTCTCGCGGACTGAATGGGCAAGCTCCTCCCGTATGCCGGAATCCTGCTGCTTGAAGAAAACAAACGAGGCTGCCACGCCAATGATGAGGATGATTCCGAAGGCGAGCGCAAACACATTTGTCTGGAAGTTGACGATTTTTCCCTGGGTGTGAGGGACAATCATAATGGTGAGCTTGCTGTCAAAGACTTTGAAAACTCTTACAAAAAATTTTCCTATTAATGAGAAGGCAGTTTTGATGCCTTCTGAAAAAGATGCGATTACATTTTTTTCAAGCCGTTTATAATGCCGTGTAGCCACTTTTTATCCCCATCCGCGTTTTTTATGCTTTCAGTGTAACTTATTTAAATAAAACACATTCTATAATAGCATTTTAAGACGAAAACTGTCAAATGCTCCAAAATCTCTAATCGAAAAATTTAAGAAAATGAAGTTTGACAGATACCATTTCCTATGTTAATCTATCGGCAAGAACATTCTGCTTTTTTATTGTTCATCATCAAATCTTTTAGGAAAAAGCCATGCAATTTTTTGATACTCATGCTCATATCGGGCTTATTTACGAAGACCCGATCGAACAGCAGCGCGTGATTTTTCAGGCAAAACTGAAAAATGTCACCAGAATCGTAAGCATCAACAACAGCCTCCATGACTTTAAAAAAGTCTATGAGAACTTGAAGTCTCTTCAGAATGTTTATCATGCCGTCGGTGTTGCCCCGGTGGAGGTTGCGAATCCGGGGAAAAACTGGGCAAAAACGATTGAAGAGTCTTTGAGTTTGCCGCGTGTTGTTGCTGTGGGCGAGACCGGGCTTGATTATTACAAGCAGTTCGGTGACAAGCGCACTCAGATTGAAATTTTCATCACGCAGCTTGATTTGGCTCAAAAGTACAATTTGCCGGTCATCATCCATAACCGCAATGCGGGCAAGGACTTGTTCGACATCTTGAAGGATCGCATTCCGTCAAAGGGCGCAATTCTCCATTGCTACGGTGAGGACGGCGTGTACGCCAAGAAGTGCCTTGACGCGGGGTTTGACGTGTACTTCTCCTTTGCGGGGAATTTGACGTACAAAAACGCCAAGAACCTGCACGAGACAGTCCTGAACGTGCCGGTGGAGCGAATGCTCATCGAAACGGAAAGCCCGTTCATGATTCCGGCCCAGGTGCGCGACAAAAAACGGACGATGCCTGCATATCTCCCATACACGGCGCAGTTCTTGGCAGAAATGCTCGATATGCCGCTGGAAGATTTGAGCGCACAGCTCTGGAAAAATTCATGCAAGATTTTCAATCTGCCGGAGTAAAACGGCTGTATCATCCTGTCACCATCGGAAGTCTCACCCTTGGCGGCAATGTGTTCCTCGCGCCGATGGCGGACGTGTCGGACGCAAGCTACCGCTCGATTTGCGCGGACTGCGGCGCGGACTTTGCGTACACGGAGCTTGTCAGCTCGGAGGCGCTTGTCCGCGACAACAGGAAGACGTTTGCCATGATGGGGCGTGCGCCGAACGAAAAGGCGTACGCCGTGCAGATTTTCGGCTCGCAGGAAGATACTATGGCGCAGGCGGCGCGCATTGCGCTGGAAAAGACCGACTGCAACCTCATAGACATAAATTGCGGCTGTCCCGTCCCCAAAGTGACAAAGACTGGCGCGGGGAGTGTTCTCACCAAAAATCCTGAAAAACTTTATTCCATTACAAAGGCTGTTGTTGCCGCAGTGGGGGAGTCGGCCCGTCCCGTTCCCGTCACGGTAAAAATCCGCATGGGCTGGGACAGCCGGACAATCACCTGGAAAGAGTGCGCCGACGCCGCAATCAGTGCAGGCGCAAAGGCAATCGCGCTTCATGCCCGCACGACGGCGCAGGGCTACGAGGGGCAGGCTGATTGGAGCGTCATCAAGTCCCTGGTGGATTTTGTTGCGGGGCGCATTGTTGTCATTGGGAACGGGGACATAAAATTCCCCGAGGACGCAAGGCGCATGATTGAGCAGACAGGCTGCGACGCAATCATGGTGGCGCGTGGTGCGCGGGGAAATCCTTTCATCTTCACGAAAATCCGCTCGTATCTGACGACAGGCACAATCCCGGAGATTCCCTTTTCGACAAGCCTTGAGGCAGGATTCAGGGAGCTTTCGCTTTTGGTGGATGCGTTCGGGGAGACACCTGCCTGCATGAAGATGCGCGGGCGTTTTTCAAATTATGTGAAGGGATTTGACGGCGCAAAAGAACTCAGGCTCAAAATCGTGGAGGCAAAATCGGTTCGTGATTTTGAGGAGATATTTGGCTCGCTGAGAGGCTGAAAGAATCGCGCCCCAGGACGATAAAGCGGCACGTTCCAAGCCGGAAGTTGTTGCCGCTTGGCTTGATTCGTGGATGAACGCGCCTGTCCGGGGCTTTGTTCAAAAGTTCAGGACAAAGCCACCGCATGGACACGTCTAATCATCACTGGAGCTTTTCTGTGTAGCTCTTGGCGGAATTTGTCTTTACCATGTTGATGGCATACGCATCGAACGTGTCCAGATACATAAAGTTTTTGAGGCATGAATCTTCGCTCTGGCCGTCGCCCTGGATGATTGTGAGGTCAATGTTCAAAAGCGTGGCGTAATACTTTAACGCTGGCAGGTACGAGGAAGAAAGAAAGTTGTCTGCCGCATTGTAAATTGAAAGAAGTACGCGTTTTTTCTCGCCGGCTATTTGCGAAATGCCTTTGTCCCTTGAACCTTCCGTGTATTTTTGCCAGTTTGTCGCGGTTACAATGGCATTTTGAGCCAGAAGAGTCCTTTTTTCGGCATTGTAGTCAACGGGAGCCGAAATCATGTTGCCGTAGCGGTCTTCGACCATGATTCCCTTTGCGCGTCCTGCGTCCCCGGTTTCTCCGTCCAGGAGATTCCTTATGACAATCAATACAGTGGCGGCTTGTGCGTCAACGTTCTGGGAAACTGTTCCAGTCATTTTTCCCATGCCCACGGCCTCAACGGCATCTGCGTTTGCGTCGTAGCCGAAGATTGGAACGCCTTGTGGATAGCCGGGCGAACTGAGGCAGCCCATCGCCATGCCGTCATTGTTGGAAACAACCATGTCAATCATATCGCCGTATTTTTCGGCCCAGCTGCCCATTGCGCCCACGGCGGCATCCGCGTTCCATGTGGAGCCGTCCTCGCCGGTCATGTATTTTCCGTCCAGCTCAACGACTTTCAGCGTTTTTCCGCCCACCGTCACCGAACCTTCCTTCACGTTTCTTTCGTCATACGAATTGTTCCATGTGCCAAGCGCACTGCGGATTCCTTTTGTCCGGACCTTTGAGTAGTTGTGCCCTGCGTCTCCCATGCAGAGGACGTAGCCCAAAACACCGTCCCCGTTCCTGTCGATTTTTGACGCGTCCTGGTCTGAAAGCCATGATGTGATGAGATTTCCCTGGACGACCCCGGCACTTGTGTCATTCACTCCCACGTAGAAAGTCTTGTCGTTCCAGTTCATGGCATCCATGTCGAGGTTGCCTGTTTCTGGGTCCGATGGCTGCCGGTTGAAGAATATGAGAGGTTTGTCCTTGTTTAAAACAACGTTCTTTTTTGAGCAGCCCATGAAGCTGGACAAGACCATAATCGCGGCAAAGACGGCAATCAGATTTTTTTTCATGCAATTTTCCTTTCAATTATATGATATGTCATCATATTAAAGCCAGAGAAACGGTCAGTCAATAAAAATATGATGAACTGATTTTTTGGTGTGTCCGCGGTTAGAAATCGATTAACTACGAATTTGACTTTTATGCTCAATAACTTGTAGAATTGAACAATTAGACTTGTTCGGAGGCGCATGTTTGTTTTCAGGCAGGTTCAATCATTCGCAGTTGCGGTTGGAGCCATTATGGACGAATCTTCATCTTCTCGGCAGATTCCTGCAAAACTCTACGTTCTCAGCACAGTCATCTATTTTTGCGGAATCATTTATTCTCTTTTGTATGCGACATGCACCGGCATGACCGGCTTGGACAGCGAGGAAGCTGCGGCTTCATTCGGAAAGCTTGTTTCCCTGCTTTTTTCATGGCCAATGCTCATCTACTGGGCGGCATTGATTTTCTGGGCGGTGTGGTCGTCCAAAAAAACGTACACGCTCCTTGCGTCCTACGATGGTTCCGAAAAATCCTGCGACGAATGCAACAAAGCGCAGGGCAATTTCGGGAGCCTTATCATCGCCGTCACGCTCTCGGGCGGCATCATCATTCCCGTCATCATGGGGAACGTGGCAAAGAGCCGTGGGATTGTGTTCCCGTTCATTCCGTTTTTGATGGTGAACATTGCAAGCACCTTCTTGCTTGCCGTTTTCATCTATATCCAATGGATAGAAAATTTCGAGCGGTGGATTTCTTTCCTCCCCTTCCGAAAAAAGGATTTCTCCTTCGGGCTTGTCACCCGCGACTCGCTTGTTGCCGCGCTCACGAGCATTGCGGCTGTTTCGGGTGTGGCGGGTCCTCTCATGTATTTTGGGGACAACAACCACGGAACTTTCTCTGACGTGCTTCTCCAGCGGCTTTGGCCACAGATTGCCCTTGTCGTTGTTATGAGCGTTGTTGATTTTGTATTCTTGTTCAAGGGGTTCTTGAAGAGACTTAGCAAAATTGCGCAGTTCGGCTCAAACCTTGCCGAAAAAAATTATACCGCGCCCGCGATTCCTGTGGAAAGCCGGGACGAATTCGGGCTTCTCGTGAACGATTTGAACGAATCTTACACTGTGACCCGGGAGCTTCTCAGGGCTGTGAAGGCGACGGTTGATGAAAGCACCAGCGTTGCCGGAAGCCTGAATCAGAACATGGCTGAGACATCGGCGAGCGTCAGGCAGATTGTTGGAAACATCGGCTCAATCCGAAACGAGATGACGAGCCAGGCGACTGGTGTTGAGGAGGCGAACGCCGCCACCAAGGAGATTTTGTCTAATATCCGCCAGTTGAACGAAAATATCGCCAACCAGTCCGCAGGCGTTGAGGAAAGTTCGGCGGCCGTACGGCAGATGGTGGCGAACATTCAGAGCGTGACGAATGTTCTTGAGAAAAACAGCGTGTCCGTGGTGGAGCTGGAGCAATCGTCCGAGGACGGACAGCGGCGCGTGGAAGAGGCCGTGCGCCTTTCAGAGCGGATTCTCGCCGAATCAAGCGGGCTTCAGGAAGCGTCCACCGTCATCCAGAACATCGCGGACCAGACGAACCTTCTTGCCATGAACGCGGCCATTGAGGCGGCCCACGCCGGCGAGACTGGAAAAGGGTTCGCGGTCGTGGCGGACGAAATCAGAAAGCTGGCAGAACAGAGCAACGTGCAGGGAAAGAACATTGCATCGAGCTTGGAAGGGCTGGATGAAATCATCAAGGGCGTTTCCGAAAGCACCAGGCAGGTTCAGGAGCAGTTCGTAAAGATTGTTGAGCTGATGCACATTGTAAAGACGCAGGAAGAAGTCGTCATGAACGCAATGAAGGAGCAGGCGGCCGGAAGCTCGCAGGTTCTTGAGGCCATGCGGAGCATTGACGATTCTACGAACGTGGTCAAGCAGAACTCCCAGGAGATGCTTGCGAACGGCTCGCAGGTTGTTGATGAAATGGACGTGCTTGGAAAAGCGACGGCGCGTGTATCATCGTCCGTGGCGGAAATGGCAAGCGGAACAGACCGTATTCTTTCCTCCGTGGAGGAAGTGAGCGCTGACACCCAGCAGAACACGAACAACATGGCGGCAATCCTCAAAGAAATAGGCGGATTCAAGCTCTAGGAAACCATGCGCGGATTATTCGGCGCTTAAGGAAAGATACATAATATTCATCAGCCTGGATAATCCGTTTGGCGCGGGGCTTTTTTTTTGAAGAGACGATTGAGTTTTTTCAATCGGAGCGATGGCGCGGTTCAAAAATCTCATTTTCTGACCGAAAATCCGCAACGGATGGTACAACAATTTCAATTGATTTGGATTGTGAATAATTTCTCAATGCAAAAACACCCGCCCCATTACTGCAATCAAAGTCGCCTGCTGGAGGAGGCTGTTTCTTGATAGCGCACACATTCTTTGCTAGACTTTTTTACCATGCAGGAATTCAAGCACGGTATTCTGGAGAATTCGCGCTCACAAGAATGAGATTTATCAAAAATGATAATCGATTCCGGCTTGTTTCATAATTGCGTTTGCTGTGTGGCGAGATTTTATTTTTGAATCTACGGTGAAATTTCTGTTCGTTATTGGACTATATTTTGCATCGTTCAACTCAATAAGCTCTGGTGCAGCATATCGCACCCTTTCAATCAATGCGTCCAAAGAGCCGCCTTCAAGCACGAGTCCTGGGATATCGTCGCTTTGCGCAATCCACACAGAAGCCTCATCGTCCCACGTAAAATTGACAACATATTCCATAAATTACCTCGAAAGATTGTTAAAAAATGCGAAAACAGTGCTTTTGCCAAAAATACCACACATCGAACTTAATCATGACGAATCGGGAAGCACGCCCAACTTCCATCAAAAGCCCTCTCGCGGTTTTTCGGGCGACTCACAAGTTTCACTATAGCATACCAACTTGATTTGTCAATCTCACGCGGATTTCATATAAAATACGCCCGCTACTGCAAATTCAAAATCGCCTGTTGGAGTCGGAAGCGACTTGTTCTTATAGGATTTATCATATAAAATCAAATCGACATGGATGAAAAAAAATATGAGGCGATTTTCTACAATCTCCCAGACGGTACCGAACCCGCGCTAGACTTCATCAAATCGCTCGATGTGAAAATGCGAGCTAAACTTGAAAAAACAATTTCGCTGTTGCAGCAAGTCGGACCTGAATTGAGGCTACCCTATTCGGAATATCTTGAGGACGGAATTTTTGAAGTTCGTGCAAAACAAGGAACAAACATAACGAGAGTTTTATATTTTTTCTTTGTCGGAAAAAAAATTGTGCTCACAAACGGC
>JAFPYB010000110.1 GCA_017412405.1 Treponema sp.
CAAGGAAACTTGCCTTGAATCTTGCCAAGATTTATAAAAACAAAAATTCCCCGAAAACCCCGATGTCTCACATCATGTTTGACTGTCTCATGGATCCAAAGCATTTATTGGCTGTCTTAGGCAAAAACTGATTTCCGTGGCATGAACCTAAGTCGGATATTGGTGTTTGTGCAAAAATGGCTGTGTAGTAGAAAAAGACTGTAAAGATGAATAGGAAACGTTTCATTTTTGAGAATATATCAAAAATCTCCACTATAAGCAAGAATCTTTTTGACATCTCTGGAAACTTCGGCTTTGGAGGCTTCCTTTCCTTATAGTCGAATCGGCGTTTAAAATGTAGAATAGGGCGACAACATTTTCAGGGGATAATTCATGTACAAGTATAAGATAGAGGGTGGAATTCCCATGCGCGGAACGATTGCCGCCAGCGGGAACAAGAACGCGGCCCTGCCGTGCATAGCCGCCAGTCTGCTCACGGAAGAGAGCGTCATTTTGCGGAACATTCCGAACATCGAGGACACAAACGTAATGCTCTTGATTTTGCAGGCTCTTGGTGCGCTTGTGGAACGAATCGGGGAGCATGACTGGAAAATCACTGCGGCGCACGTTGCGTCGTCGGACATTCCCTCGGAACTGAGCAAAAAAATCCGTGCGTCCATCTTGTTTGCAGGCCCGCTCCTTGCCCGCACGGGAAAAGCTCTCATGCCTCCTCCTGGCGGGGATGTCATTGGCAGGCGGCGTGTTGACACGCATTTTCTTGCGCTGCAGGATTTGGGGGCGCGCGTCAACGTGGAAGGTCCCTTCATGTTCTCGGCGAACAAGCTCATGGGTGCGGACATTTTTCTTGACGAAACATCGGTGACGGCAACGGAGAACGCGGTCATGGCTGCCGTCCTTGCCGAGGGAAAGACAATCATCAACAATGCTGCCAGCGAACCACACGTCCAGGATTTGTGCAATATGCTCGTTTCCATGGGGGCAAAAATCGGCGGTATTGGAAGCAATATCCTCACCATTGACGGCGTGAAAAAACTGCGCGGTACCGATTTTTCCATTGGTCCTGATTTTATGGAAATCGGTTCGTTCATTGGGCTTGCCGCGGCAACGAAAGGCTCAATCACCATCACTGGCGTGAACCCAAAAGATATGCGCCCGCTCAAGGTGGCGTTCGGAAAGCTTGGTATCCGCTGGACTATTGATGGCGACAAGCTCACGGTTGGTGCGGGGCAGGAAATGAAGGTGAACTCGGACTTGGGCGGCATGATTCCAAAAATCGACGATTCTCCGTGGCCGGGATTTCCGCCGGATTTGACATCGATAATGACCGTGGTTGCCACGCAGGTTGAGGGAACAGTCCTTATTTTTGAGAAGATGTTTGAGAGCCGAATGTTCTTTGTTGACAAGCTCATTTCCATGGGTGCCAGAATTACGCTGTGCGACCCGCACCGTGCCGTGGTCTCAGGTCCTAGCGTGCTTCATGGCGACAATCTCGTGTCCCCGGATGTGCGCGCTGGCATGGCTATGGTGATTGCGGCCCTCTGTGCATACGGCGAGAGCACGATTTCAAACGTGTACCAGATTGAGCGCGGCTACGAAAATCTGGTGGAAAAACTCCAGGGGCTTGGGGCGCACATTGAAAAAATCGAGCTGGAAGATTAAGGCTGCTTGATTTTTCCAAAAAATTGCAATTTTTGGAAATGCCTATTAAAATGAAAGAGAGTATGGCAGTTTCAAAAGTCGTAAGAATTTTGAAACTGCTTCAATTAGGATTTAAAAATGTTCGGGACAAAAAAAATCATACCATCTGCTTTGCTTGCAACGACTCTTCTTTTTCTGCTTTTTTCCTGCGCCAGTGTGCAGTCAAAAATCGAGTGCAGCCGGACGATTGCCGACAAGGGCGTAAAGTCCGCGTCCGAGCTTGCGGCTTTTTTCATGAGCCAAAATCCCGGCGCGGACAAGGCAAAAGTGCATCGGCTCGCAAAATATTATGTTCAGGAGGCTTCTGCCGAAGGAATAAACTCGGACATTGCCTGGGTGCAGATGTGCCATGAAACTGGTTTTTTGCGTTTTGGCGGGCTTGTCACCGAGGACATGAACAATTTTTGTGGATTGGGCGCAATCAATGCGGAAAACCGGGGCGAGCGGTTCGAGACCGAGCAGCTTGGCGTTCGCGCCCACATCCAGCATTTGCACGCCTATGGGACTACGGCGGACAAAAAACTCAAGCACGAGCTTGTGGACCGCCGCTACCGCTATGTGCAGCCGAGGGGAAAAGCTCCCACCGTGTTCGAGCTTTCTGGAACGTGGGCTGGGAACGTCGGCTATGGGAACAGCTTGGATTCCCTTTTGCTTCGCTTGGAAAAGTAGCTTTTCCCAAAACATGTTTTGCATATTCAGTGGACGAGTTCGGAACTTCTGTCGGTTTCCAAACACGTCCATTATTCCACCGATTTTTACAACTTCTTGAAAATCAAGCTTGTGTTGATTCCGCCGAAGGCAAAGTTGTTGCTCATGATGTATTCGGTGGTGATGGTGCGTCCGCTTCCAGTGATGTAGTCCAGAGGCGCACAGTTCGTGTCTATTTCGTTCAAATTCAGGTTCGGATGGAACCAGCCTTCGTTCATCATGTTGATTGTGACCCATGCTTCGATTGCGCCGCACGCGCCGAGGGTGTGGCCCGTGTAGCTCTTTGTTGTGGAGACCGGGACTGCCCGCCTGAAAATGTCGAATGTGGCGTTCGTCTCGCAAATGTCGCCGATTGTCGTTCCAGTTCCATGTGTGTTGATGTAGCCGATTTGGTCCGGGGAAATGCCGGCATCCTCCACGGCAAGGCGGATTGCGGCTGCAATGGTGTCCTGGTTTGGCGATGTGATGTGAGTTCCGTCCGTTGTTGTTCCGAATCCGACGATTTCCGCGTAGATTGTGGCTCCCCGCGCCAGTGCGTGCTCATATTCTTCGAGAATGAGCGTACCCGCGCCTTCGCCAATCACAAGACCGTCGCGGTTTCTGTCGTATGCGCTGGGCGTGAGCTGGGGTGTCTTGTTTTTAGTCGATGTTGAAAAGAGCGTGTCGAAAGTTGCCGTATTGATTGGCGTGAACTCGTCCGAGCCTCCTGCAATCATCACGTCCTGCAGCCCGAATTTTATCGTCTCGTAGGCATAGCCTATGGACTGGCTTCCTGACGTGCAGGCCGTGTTCGTTGTGATGAGACGGCCTTTGAGCTTGTAGTAGACTTCCAGGTTTGCGGCGCACGTTTGGGGCATACACTTGATGTAGCTCGTGGCTCCGATTTTTGATGTGTCGTTGGTGACAATCATTGAGTAAAAATCCATGAGCGGCATGATTGCGCCCATGGACGAGCCGTAGGAGATGCCCATGCGCCCGCTTTGGAAAATCGGGTCGGCAGGATTGAGGTGGGCGGATTCCAATGCTGCGTCGCAGGAAACAAGCGCCATCTGTGCCACGCGCTCCATTCCGCGGATGTCTTTTCGGGGATATTTCTTGCTGTCGATTTTGAAGTTGATTGGAGACGCAAGTTTGTGTTCATGAGCGGGTATTTTTCTTCCCACTCTGGCATATATTGTGTGAAATTTTTGCACGCTTTAAGACTTTTGAGTGCAGATGCCCAGTCGTTTCCAAGTGCGCTTATAAGCCCGCCGCCTGTGACGACGACTCTTCTTCCAAATTTATTTTCAGACATACAATCTCCAAATCGCAAGGATTTATTCAACGTTTCCCTAATGTTCATTCTATTATAAATGATTATTTCAGTCTGTTGAATACGAATTGAAGTTGTTTTTTGGGGTGGCAGAACTTTCTGCCGAGAAAATTCCGGCAACACGGTGGTACACCAAAATCACCTGCAAAATCTGAGACAGAAAAAATTTAATTCATTTTTGACTGCAATTCTTCTTCTGGAATTCCAAGTTTTATGGCAGCGTCCTTTACAGAAAGAAGTCCGGCTTTTATCATTTCTATGTATGCGGAAAGCCGCCCTTTTTGCTGACCTTCTTTTATTCCTTCTTTTATTCCTTCTTGTTTAATGTCTTCCATTATTTTGCACATCTTGGTCACCCCCTTGTCGTCCCGTTTGTAATATTTTGTTCGCTCTGATAAAAGCTCATAGTTCATATTCTCCGGAATTTTGCAGGCGAAATCCTGCATGAGCCTTCCCAGCTCGGTATCATCTTTGTTCTCTCCGTTCACATAGATGATATGTGCCTTGTCCTCAAAAACCATGTTTGCTTCTTGAATTGTGCGCTCAATGGTATAAAGTGGCAGCCCCCGTCCCAGAACATCGTGCTCTGTTATAAAAATTACATAAGTTTCGGGCAGCTCTTCAAAGTCCATTTTGGGAAGCAAAAAATTCGTGTCCAAAACGGCACTGTAATATCTTGCACGTTTTTCGCACGCTCCGTCATCAGCCCTCTGGACTTCGATGTTGTAAAGTTTTCCAGATTTGTCAATTGCCTTGATGTCAAGACGGACTGAGCGACCCCGCAAATTTTTGACAGAAACTTGGCCTTTTGATTCTGTGACGGTCAAATCATTTCGTTTTAAGATAATTCTCAAAAGCAGTTCTGTCGCTTCCTTGTCATCTTCAAAAACCTTCGACATGAAATCATCATCAAAAAGACAGAATTCCTGAATTTTTGCGATAAGTTCTTGTCTTCTGGCTTCTGAAATACTTCCCATAACAAAAATATACAATGGAAATCTTTAATCGGCAATAAAAAAAACACGGAAGCCTGTTGATTTTTCTCGTTGCCATTTCGGTTCACTCGGGCAGAGTGCTTGTTCGGGCACAGCTTATAGTTGCAGCTTCCTGTGTGATGATATGTCGGCGAAGACTGAACGAACAACCCGTTCCGTAGTAGGGACGGGGTGCGGAGAGGATTTTTTACCCCGACCGAAGCCGAGGATTTGTTTTAATCTTAGAGCGGATGCTGTTGGGTTTTGTGGCTACTCATCCACCCAAACGGCTTTGAGCGTTACAGAAGTGTCGCCTCGGTAGAAGTAGTAAGTTGAGCCATCGCTATACGATGTGCTGCCGGGTGTTGTCACCCATCCCCAGAATATTTTTCCTGTAGGCGGCGTGAACGTGCAGGCGTTTATGGATGTTCGTGTAGAACTACTTCCGTAGGTGTACGATTCAGGAGCTTGTGTAACGATTTGGTCTGCCATTGTTCCGCTTCCGCCATTTGCGACAAATTTGATTGTGTATGTTTCGGGGTCTTTCCAAATTGCATACAATGTGGTGTCGGAACTTATGTTATAATAATAAGTGCCAATATAAACCCATGACTCGTTGAGGTAGGCATATGATGTTGCGTCGGCAGTTTTCGCCCAACCCGCGAATATTTTTCCTGTTGGCGCGGTGAATGTGCAGGCATTGAGACGTAGAGAACTTGTTGATAAAGTTTGGTCTTCCATCGTGCCGCTTCCGCCGTTTGCGTTGAACGTGATTGTATAGGTTGCGACTGTGGTAGTTCCTCCACTCTCCGATTCCGAGCCGCTTTCGCTTTCCGAACCAGTGCCGGAACTTGAAGAGCCTGAAGAACTGCCTGTTCCGCTCGTTTCAATGCTTCCCGTCCAGACGGCAGTTCCCTGACCTGTGATGTACGGAGTCGTCTCCTGCACACCATCACCGTCAACAAGCGTGTCTCCGTTAATCAAGTCGAACACGTGCCATGAAAGACCGACCCCATCTGTAGGGACAGTGTAAGTTTTCACATGCTCGTTGTTAATATATACACGGACGCGGGCTTGCGACGTGGTGATTGACGGTGTCCGGCTGTAGTTGTAAACATAATAATGATACACAGATGAAGCGTCTGTTTCTTTTATTGTCACTGTTTCAGGTCCGTAGCTCGTCACGTCGTCGCGGTCAAGAAGCAGGTTTCCGCTTTGTGCGCTTCTGTTCGCGTAGAAAACTTCCGTTGTTCCTACCCGCAGATGGGCATCCAGGTCGCGCGGAAGTTCGCCCCAGTCGAGGATGGCTTTCACCTTGCCGTCACCCAGGTCCGGAATCGAAACGTAGTTTCCGGAAGTTATTCTACCGCCTGAAACGGTGAGCGCATCTGTCGTCGTGATGTAGCCTGTACCGTTTATGACGATTATATAAGAGCCATCTGAAAGGTTCAGTCCCGATCCGCCGCCAATCAACGTTGCAAGTCCCGAACTGTTCGTCGTTACCGTGCCGAGTGTTGTGCCGTTCTGCTGTACAGTGATGGTGATGTTTGAGAGCGGAAGTCCTGTGTTCCCGTTCCGAATGAGAATAGAGTCGGTTTCAACCGTGATGTTCGTTGCCGCCAGTTCTTCAGCAGATTCCGAGGTTCCTGAAGTTGTTTCTTTGTCGATTTTGTAATCCACAATCTTCGTACTTGTGTTGTTTGTGCTGCTTGTGCCGACATAATCACTTCCGCCGCTGCAAGCAGAAAATGCCAGCGCAATGCAAAACGACCCAAGAATTAAAAATACGTTCCAAAAATTTTTCATAATCGTATTCTCCTTGAAATTGAAGTAAAATCCGCAATTGCGATAACATCATTGTAGTTTTGTTGCAATTGCAATAAATAAAGTATAACAAAGATTTTGAAAAACGCAAGTGAGTTAAATGTTATTTTTGGTTATTGCAGTTGTGATAAATTCACATTATGGGATTCTGGCAGAATGTTGAGGACGAATGTGAGTATCGGGGAATAAGCCGAAAGACACTGGCGAATGCGGTTCACTTTTCAGTAAATACGATTGCATCGGGCATAAAGCGGAACGGAATGCCGGAGGCAGACCTTGCCCTGCGGATTTCAAAGGCACTGAATGTTCCGCTTGAAAAACTTCTTGATTATTCGGCAGGTTCTGTAATGCCGATTGATTCGAGCAACTTTGAGCAGCAGAAAAAATTATTCTATTCGTATTTGCCTTATATCCAGAAAATGGAGCAGGTTCCTATTGTGGTCAAAAAATCGATTTTGGCACTTATTGAAAATTATGAGTACAATACGCAAAAATGAGTTATACTATCTAGTATGAGAAAGACGATTTTTATGTGCGCTTGTGCGCTTGTGTTTTCCGCAGTGTGCTGTGCGGCTCCCGCAAAGCTCACGGTGAAAGGTGGGGCTTCCGTCACGACGAACGGTTGGGCGGATCAAGGAAAAATGGCGTATGCCAGCGGCAACGTGATTGTAATAGACGATGAATCTTACAAGACTCCCGCCGAAAAGCGAATTGCGTTCACAAATGCGATTGCATCCGGCTCTGTGAACTCGGGCGAGCTTGGCGACACGGCTGCAATCATCGTGCTTTCTGGCACGGTGAACTTGAGCGACGGAAAAGTGAGCGATACTGACCACAGCTATTTTGACGAATTTGACCCCGAGACCCATATGCGGCTTCACAAGGATTTCATGTATGATGTCGGCTCCAACAAGACAATCATCGGTGTGAAGAACGCCCGTGTTGCCTACGGCGGGCTTCGGATAAAGGCATTTGCCGGGCAGGAGAAGAAAAACATCATCATTCAGAATGTTTCGTTCTGGGATGCCCACGGTTCAACCGAATACGACACGAGCGTTCCTGAATACGCCTCAAAAAAGGCGAGCGCGGATCAGCTTGTAATTGAGGGCGTGGAGGACAAGTCCACAAAGGCGAACTATCTTTCAATTCCCGAGAACATTTGGATTGACCACTGCTCCTTCTCCGACGGCGTGTGCGTTGACCTTGACCGGAACTACAACCATGATGGTGCTCTGGATATCAAGTGCGCCAAGAACGTGACGATTTCATACTGCGAGTTCACGAACCACGACAAGGTGACGCTCTCGGGTTCAAGCGACAAGTTCACAGACCCAAGCGAGCGCGAAGTGACATTCCATCACAACTACTACCACGGATGCGTCCAGCGTATGCCCAGGACGCGCGGGGGCTATTTCCATATGTACAACAATGTGTACGAGGACATTGGAACTAAGAACAATTCTGGCGCGAGCTTTGGTCCTGGAAAAGGCGCACAGTTCATTGTGGAGAACAATTTCTTCGGTGCGCACAAGGGGGCCATTCTGAGCGCGAACGACAATTCCGCCAGCGACGAACCGTCGTTCTACAAGATTTATTCCAGCGGCAACACGCCCGAGCTGAGCGCGGAAAATTCAAAAGGCTTGGACGGACACCAAGTTTCCGAAAAGCCGTGGAGCATCCCGTACAGGTACAAGCTGCTTCCGTCCCAGAAAATGAGGGTGCAGGTGGTGAAGGAAGCTGGAGCCACCATACAGAAAATCGTTGTCAACGGCGTGAAATATTAAATATCGAAACTTTTGGAAACATCGGTTTTCCAAATATGTTTTAAGTGAATCTCTAAAAATAATTAGAATAGGAGAGTTTTATGAAAAAAATCGCATTTTTTATCGCTTCTCTGTTTTTTTGCATGGCTGTGAGCGCAAAAACTGTGCCGCTTCCTGCAACAACTGGTTCTGACGGCAGCGTTGTTGTGACAAATGAAAAAAACGGGGTCAAAGACCGCATTCACATTGAGAACCACACCGACAAGCTGCTTGAAGTTGTGGTGACCGGGCGCAACAAAAAAACGAATGCTGTTGTGACGATTTCCACGACGTTCATTGATGCGAAGGACCAAAAATTCGTTGCCACGGAATATGAAGGCAAGCTCCGAAATTTTGCGGAATTCACGGTGAAGGTGAATGGCGAAAAAATCACGCTTTTCACGGCAGATACTGCATGGAACGATTTGTATTTTGCGATTGCCACCATTGAAAACGGCGGGGCTTCTGGCGGCGCGCCTTCGGCCGCAGACGAGCTTGCAAAATGGAAGCGGCTTTTGGACAACGGCACCATAACGCAGTCCGAATTCGACGCAAAGAAAAAGCAGCTCTTGGGATTGTGAACTCCGTTTTGCGAAATCGGCTCATTGGGCGGCGTAACAGCCGCCTTTTTTTGTGTCTACGCGAACAAATCTGTCTGCTTTAGCCAGCAGGCGACGGCCGTGGCTTCCTTGTCCAGTGCGCGGTCGTCCTCCACGAATGCGCTCATTTTCCGCACTTCGTCGTGGACGCGCTTGGTGAACGGGGCAAAATCGTCCTTGCCTGCCAAGTCCACGGCCTGCATTGCGGCAAGCAAATGTGTGGCGAACTGGAGGAACACAAGGTCAATCTGCTCTGAAAGTTTCCGCGCGGAAATTGTTCCCATAGACACTTTGTCCTGGTTCAACGCCTCGGTGGGTGCGCTTGTGAGCGAGACAGGAAAGCAGTATGTTGCCACTTCGCCTCGGATTGCCGAAATTGTGATTTGGG
Source organism: Treponema sp. (assembly GCA_017412405.1). GTDB lineage: Bacteria > Spirochaetota > Spirochaetia > Treponematales > Treponemataceae > Treponema_D. The sequence continues at coordinate 9,306 of JAFPYB010000110.1, forward strand.
CCGCCTTGAAGCCGAGCCTGAGACCAGCGCGGGGGTGGTCGTCCGGCGTGAACGGGATGAGGTTTTCGGTAAGCCCGTTGAATTTTCCGTCTATGATAACTTCCGCCTGTTTGTCGCTCAAGTCGGCAATGTTCGCCAGAGCCGTGCGCAAATAATCGCAGGCGGCGCAAATGTGCCCGCCGTAGAAATTGCCCGTGTTGTACAGCTGCTCGGTGTCTATGTCAACGAGAGGGTTGTCGTTCGCGCTGTTCAGCTCCTCGGTAATCCACTCCCGGGCAACACGCAGCGTGTCGCGGTACACGCCCGTAATCTGCGGGGCGCACCGAATCGAATAGCGGTCTTGAATCTTGTTCTGCTGCTTTAGAAATCCCTTTCCGTCCAGAGAATCGATTTTGTTTTTCAAGAAATCTTCATATTTATAGACACGTTTTGAATTGATTATGATGTTGTGCACGTACACGGCCGATTCCATCTGCCCCCGGTGATTTTTGAGCTGGCTCACCTTCGTCACGAACGGAGTGTCTTTTCCCCGGGTTATTTCCGAAGTGACCGCAGTGAGAAAATCGCTTATGTTCGCAAGCCGCTCCGCCTTTTTCCAAGCAAGGGCGGCAACAGCCGTCATGACGCTCGTTCCGTTCATGAGCGCAAGGCCTTCCTTTGCCTCAATCAAAAGCGGCTCGATTCCCTCCGCCTTGAAGGCCTGTTCCGCCGTCACAATGTTTCCCTTGTAGTACACGTCGCGCTGCCCCATGATGACGGCTGCAAGGTATGAAAGCGGCGTGAGGTCTCCAGACGCGCCAACAGAGCCGAGCTGCGGAATGACAGGAATTATGTCGTGGTTCAAAAGCTCCACCATCTTTTTTGCGAGGACGGGACGGATTGCCGAGTGGCCGCCCTTCACGTTGCCGTTGAGCCGCGCCAGCACCACGGCGCGCCCAGTCTCCCGGCTGAACTTAGGTCCCAGCCCGATTCCGTGGTATGTGCAGATTGTGCGCTGCAGCTCGCCCGCCTTGTCCACGCTGATTTGGTTGTGGCACGAGTCGCCGAAATCAGTTGTCACGCCATAGGTGGGAACGCCTGTTGCAATGTAGCTTTCCAAAAAAGCCCTTGATTTCTCCAGCCGCTCCCAAAACGCCGCGTCCTGTGGGAGCGCGACATCCTCGTTTTTGTATGCCACATCGCACACGTCTTCTATTGTAAGGTTGTTTCCATTGATGATTTTCATGATTTTGCTTTCCTCGATTTTTTATCATAATAAGTGTAGCGTTTTTTTGCGGGTGCGAAAACAGTGTTTTTTTCTCAGGGAAGCACCCCAGCGGGCAATTGTTTCTTTGCTTTGAACGTGTTGCCTTGTCGGGCGGGGCAAAAAGTCTGACACGGATGCGATTTTGTGGTAGAATGTGGGCGTATCATGTATTCAAGGAGGATTCCATGAAAAAATCGGGTTGGTTCACAAAAATCGTTCCCGCGCTCTTTGCGGCGGCCCTTCTCGTTTCCTGCGACTCGGGCGGCGGAGGCGGCTCGGGGGGGGGGTACGGCGGCATCCAATAAATCTACCATAACAGTAAAAATTGGTTCGTCCGGCTCTTCCGCGGACATTCTTGGGGATTTTGGCCCTGCGCAATCAGATAATTTCTACTACGGCGTTTCTTTTACTGGCGCGGGAAAAACATACCCTACACAATACGGCGGCAAGG
>JAFPYB010000111.1 GCA_017412405.1 Treponema sp.
GTGCGGGCGAAAGGCTGCACTGAGCCGCCTGCATCGTGCGAAGCGACATCTCAATGTACGAAAGTGCCTCGCTTCCAATCGTCTCGCGGAGCATCATCGCGTTTCCGTTCGCGAATGCGAGGCTCGCCACAATCGAGCTTGCGTACTGGGAGTCGAAAGCGTAGCGGAAGCAGAAGTCCTTGAGCGATGAGAAGTTGTTGAAGATGTCAAGTTTTCTGCAATAAGATGCGTAGTCGAACGTGGTGTCGAGCTGAGAGTCGTACACGTTGATGAAAATCCGCATTGTTGAAAGTGCGCGCTCTGCGTAACGTCCGAGCCAGTACAGCGAGTCCACCTGCTTGAGCGTGAGTGGAACTGAAACAGAACCATAGTCCATAGACACCTCCTTTGCACAAAAAAAAGACGCAATCTCCGAAGAAATTGCGTCTTTGCATGATTCAATAATAGCGAGCTGGGCTGGGATTGTCAAGCAAATCTGAAAAAATTTAGGTTGACTGCCCACGCCTACTGGCCATCACCCAGGTGTCCTTGAAGCCACCGCCCTGGGACGAGTTCACAATGAAGCTCGTGGGGTTTCGAGAAAAGCGGGTGAGTCCGCTCGGCCACGCCTGGACGATTTTCCCAGAGAGGACGAACGCCCGCAAATCCGCCTTGCGCTCAACCTGCTCGCCGCCTTCCATAATCGGCAAATCCTTGAAGTCGATTACCTCCTGCGCAATCCAGCGGCGGGGTTCTTTCAGAATCATCTCCCGCATTTCAGAAAGTTTTGCCGAGTCCATGTCCCGCCCGAAGAGAACGCCATAGCCGCCAGCCTCCGCCACGTCCTTGATGACGAGCGTGGGAAGGTTCTCCAGCACATACTTCCTGTCCTCCTCATAGAACGGAAGATAGGTTGGGGCATTCTGGAGAATCGGCTCTTCTTTCAAGTAATATCGCACCATTTTCGGAACAAAATAGTAGATTCCCTTGTCGTCTGCCACACCGTTCCCGGGGGCGTTGATGAGGGCAACGTTGCCAGCCCTGTACGCGTCCATTATGCCCGGAATTCCAATCAGCGACTCGGAGAGGAACGTGAGCGGGTCAAGATAGTCGTCGCTTATCCTGCGGTAGATTGCGCCCACGCGCTCCTTTCCGCCGAGAGTGCGGCAGTATGCCACGTTGTTTTCCACAAAGAGGTCGCCCGGCTGCGCAAGTACACTCCCTGTCTGTTCGGCAAAGTACGCGTGCTCAAAGTACGCCGCGTTGTACCTGCCCGGAGCGTAGATGACGTTGATTCCGCCGCGGTTCATGTCGTCAAGCATATCGCGGAGCATGATTCCGTAGCCTCGGTTGTCGAGAATCTGGTTCTCGGAGAACGTGTCGGGGCTGCACTTTCGGCTCAGTCCGCGGGCTATGAGCGGGTACGACGCACCCGAAGGAATACGCAAGTTGTCCTCCAGGACGTACCATGTGCCGTCTTTCGCCTGAACGAGGTCAATTCCCGAGATGTGGCTATAGATGGCGAACGGTGGCGAAACGCCTTCACATTGGGCGAGATAGCCGCTTGATGAAAATACGAATTCCTCTGGAACAATACCGTCCGAAATAATCTGCTTGCGCGAATAGATGTCGGCAAGAAACAGGTTCAGCGCATTTACGCGTTGTACAAGCCCCTTTTCCAGAAATGCCCAATCCTCCGCGCTAATTATTCTCGGAATGGGGTCGAACGGAAAGAGACGCTCATTGAACGTGCCGTTCTTGTAGATCCCAAATTTTACGCCGTAGCGGGCCAGCTGCTCGTTGATGGAATCCGCATTCGCCACAAGACTCTTAATTACATCAAAATTCTCCATACCGTGTCTCCACTCCCAAAAAGATAAAAAAAAGACGCAATTCCCAAAGGAACCGCGTCTTTGCATGACTCAATATTATCGAATTGAGAAAAACCTGTCAATCAAATCACAGATTTCCATGCTGAAATCAATTTTCTGCAAAATTCGAAAGATTGTATTGAGCATTTTTTAGGTGAACTGCTTTCTGAACTTGGTGTGTGCTTTCGTTCATGCGGCAGCCACTGATAAAGTTGCGCACAAAGTTCCTGTCATGGCATCGACATACGGCTCGCTGTATGCGACTTTTCCGTTGGCGGCGGCAATCAAGCTATTTTCTGTTTTTCATGGAGACGATGGAAAAATTGATTGTTTTTTCGATTTCTATGCCTGGCGACAGTGACAATTTCCAGCATAGCGAAGCCCGTGTTGTCTCTCCGCCATTCTGGGCCGCTTTTGAGGCAATTACATCGCAGTTCTCGTTCGGCTCAAAGACAAACGCCGTTTCGCTGGAAGCGTCGGTGAGCTTGAGGTAGGAGATGTTTTCCAGTGCGCGTGGTGCGCCATCTTCAATCTCGTTTATGATTTCCTTCTTGTCGTTTGAAATGGCCTCAAGATTGTATGATTTTTGGTTTTTCCCGAACGCCATCTGGGCGAAATTCGACTCTACGACAAGCGTTCCGCGCAGCTCGATAGGGCTTTCGTTCTTGACAATCATTTGAACCATGAACCCGTTGGAATTGGCAACGTATTTTTTCTTGAGCGAAACCAGAAGGTTCAGCGGCGAGAATTCCCCTTCCGAAACGAGGGTGATGTCTTTTTTCAGACCGTCGAATTTCATTTCCGAGAACAGGCAGTCGGAAAAAATCGTTCTGATTTGTTTTGCCGCCTTGTACTCGGAAAATTCTTCGTCGGTGAGAATGAGATTTGAGAAAATACCGCCACCGGCACAGAAATTTCCGAATTTCTTGAATGCGTTCAGCTCGAAGATTTTTGCTCCCAACGGCGAAATGCACGCGCCGAACTGCTCCATGAGACACAAATAATCGGTGAATCCATCGTTGTCGTAGTCGAATGCGGTTATGCTCTCGCGGAAATCCGTGAATTCGCGGATGCACCGTTCGGCAGAAAGAAGGTTCTTGTACGATTTTTGGAACAGCTCATGGTTCTCCGAAGTGTAGAATTTTCCGTTCTGGGAAAACCACAGCTGCTCCCGCGCAAGATTCTTCCTTGCTTTGTCCCCCTTCAGCTGGTTCAAAAGGAGGCTCACATACATCATCCTGTTGAACAGCGCGGAACTCATTGGCGAGTTTGTGATGAAATCCGAGCGTGTGTATTCTGGAACGTGCGCCTTCGTGAAATGGCGGCACGTTTTTACATAGTCGGAGGGAAGCGAAAATGAAAAATCGCACCCACCGCCGTTGTTCTTGAGGAAAGAAAAGACTGCCTCAAAGTCGAAGAACGAAAAATCAAGCTGAACAATATGGTACGATTGTGCGGCAGAACTGCTTGAAAGCGCACGGATGGCATTTTCAAGGCTTGTTCCCTCCACAACTGGGACGGTTGTTGTCTCAACGATGGAAATAGATTTTCCCAAGTGGTTTGAAATTAACGGCCCTTTGCTGCGATATTTTTGGGGAATCATGTTGCTCTGGAGAAGAACGTATTCAAATCCGCAATTGTTCAGGCTTGGAATGAGGCTTTCGCTCCAGCACGAGTCGAAAAGGAAAAAACCCCGTGGGCGTTTTCCCGTTATTTGCCTGAGAATCGCCGTGAGTTTTTCGATTTGGCCGGTTCTGTCCATTGGGAAAATGAGCGGAAAAATTGGGTTGTAGAAGCCGCCGCCTATGATTTCTATTTGTTTCCTGTCCAGAAGTTTGTGCAGGATTTGGAAAAATTCGGCATGATTCTTCTCGAACCACTCGATTGATTCCCCGTCAAAATGGAAAACCATGGAAATCTCTTGGTTCTTGAACAGAAACGACACCAGCTTCTTGTAGAAAAATTCGTATCGCTCTGAGAACGAATCGTTTGAGTCAAATGAAAAATCAACAAAAAAACTGATGGTACTCATATTTTTTCTTGGAAAATGTCCCTTGAAACACTAGACATTTTATTTCATGCAAATTAGCGTTTCTTTAGGATTTTATATAACGATTCCCAAAATTTAAAGTCCCTTCTGTTTTTCAGTTTCTCAAATTCAATGGAAGCTTTTTTGTCCGATTCTGGAACGGACTCAAACAGCTTGTCCATTGAATGACGCTCTGCCGACAGTGTGCCGTTTATGTCATATTTGATTTTGAGCGCGGGAATGAAGAAGTTGAACAGGAACATCATCAAA
>JAFPYB010000112.1 GCA_017412405.1 Treponema sp.
CCGCTCCAATTGAGGATTTCTTGAAATCTGTAATGAAGCATGTTAAGCCTCTGTCCGCCAATAAAAAATCCCTTTTCAGAAAGGTTGATGTCAATCCTGTGCTTATTTACCATATTCATCTCCCGAATACAATGTAGGCGAAAATCGCTAGCTTGCGGTCAACTCGCAGTTGACTTTCCTAGTTCTTGCCGTAAAATATAATTTAAAGCTATTCCCAAGTCACGGGAATGATTTTGTTGCAAAAATAGCGCAGTTTAATTTCTGAGCAGTAAATTTTTGGAGATGGGGAGAGGAGATTTATGTCCGTAGACTTTACCGAAAAAGCAAAACGCTATCAGGCCATTGACGAGATTATCGCTTCGGGGCGCAAACTCAAATGGAGGGAAATCATCTCGGAGCTTGGCTCAAAATACGGCATCAAGACCAGCCGCACTTCATTCTTTCGGGACATCGAGGAATTGCAGGAAAAGTATGCAGCCCCAATCGACACGGATTTTGAAAGCAGCGGCTACTTTTACACTGACCCAAAATACCGCCTGCCCAGATTTTACACTGACGAGAATGCGGCAAAGGCTGCCAAGCTTATCAAGACTCTCATGGACATGGTGAAGGGAAATCCTCTCTACAAGGAAGCCCAGGAAGTCTTTGAGTCTCTTTCCATCGAAAATCACGACCTTGCGCTGGAAAATATCCGAATCAGTAAGAGGTCTGACAATGACCGGATTATTTTCGTCGGTGCCCCCTGTAAGGAAGTTCCTGCCGAAAACTGGCGGCTAATCGACAAGGCTCTGCGAGAAAACCTCGTCATCACTTTTGATTATCAGTCCCTTACTGACACTGAAAGCCATCCCCGCCGTGTTCAGCCCTGGCAGCTGATTTATGACAACGGAAACTGGAACCTTCACGCCCTGGATGTAGTCAAAAATGGCCGCCGCCGCTACACTTTAAGCGAAATCAAAAATCTCAAACTTACGAAGGAAGTCTTCACTCTTCCAAAAGACTATGATTTCAGGAAGATGACGCTGGGCTCTTTCGGCTGCATGTGCCACGATACAAAACTTGATTTCAAGATTCACCTGCACGGTTACGCCGCCCGCTACGCCAAGAACAGAATCTGGGGCGAAAACCAGAAAGTCGAGGCCGATTCCCAAAATTCTGAATCTGACGGAGACGGAATCATACTCAGCTTCAGGAGCAATCAGCTTTTTTCTATCAGAAGGTGGGTCTGGCAGTGGGCGGATGAGGCCTATCCCCTTGCGCCAAAAGAACTTGTGGACGACTGGAAAGAACGGCTTGAAAAGGTGAATAAGATATTAAATCCAGCGGGCTAAGTGTTTTTTGGTAAATTCTTTTGACAACATCCGCTGTTTTGAGGGAGAGGAAAAAATGAAACTAAACAGACTCGGTTTCCATTTTATACTCATCAGCTATGTAATCAGGGCCGTTGCACCAGAATGCTGTGCGCTCGTCGAATAGCATTTTGGCAGTCTGCGTTTTTATGAAGCTGTCAAACACTTTTATTCTGGAGATGTTATGTCTTTCGGAGATTGTTTTGCAAGCGAGGGCTGCAAGAAGTTCCATGCTGTATTCATATTTACTTAATGTCATTTTAGTCCTCCACAAGAAAAGAATTTTTTATAGATGCAAGATCTTGAATCGTATCGGTGAATGCGTCACCCAACATGATTCAAGACAATGTGCGCACCAATCACGACAACGCTGACAAAAATCCGTGAAACGCCACAATCAGAACCGGTACATCGCGCCAACTCGGGCAGACCAGCTCGGAACGCCCACAAAGCCGCAGCCGAATTCCGCAAGCGCGGAGATTTTCGGGGTGAATTCGTAGCGCGCACCCACACACATATTCAGCCTAAACCCCGCAACAACGCTGTCGTTCTCGTATGCTTTCGATATCCGCTTCATATAATTTGGATTCGTCCACAAGTTTCCGCTTGTATCCACAGACGTATATTCGTATTTGACCGAGACAATCTGAATCGGGACGGAAAAGCCAAGCCCACCGTAGGGCGAGAATTTCTGGAGACCGCTGGAGAACTGCGAACCGAAATGCCAGTTGAACACGCCCATGATTCCGGGATTTATGAGCGTGGTCTTTGAGTCCCATATGCTCAGCGTGCTGTCTGAGCCGAACGCGAGAGCCAAAGATGCCTCCACCGATATGACGAAGGATTTTTCGTCAAAGAACGGCAAATCCACGCCGAACGTGGGGACAACCTCGAATCCCCGGTAGTACACATAATCCTTGATTTTGACCACATCAAAATCGAACTCGCTCTCCGCACCTCCGTGGGTGAAGCCCAGCGTGAGCTTCACGTATTTTTGCAGGCCGGAAAACGAAAGCGAGCTTCCCCTCTCCGCCTTTTTTTCCGCAGCGAACGCCGAAGTCTCCAGCACACAGGCAGCTGCAGCCGCCAACACGACACGAGCAATTTTTTTCATACGATTTTCTCCCCTGGCGCATTACGCGCCCATTAAACAGAAACCGACATAACAATCAGATTCATGAAAAAAATCGTACTACGGCATGAACCTGTTTTGGTCAACTCGCAGGCGACTTTTGTGACTGCAAAATAAATCCCACACCGCCAAGTTACTTGAAGAAAAGATAGCAATCATGGTAAGATATGGTCTAAAGTTGTTAGATTTTTTATAGGTAGGAGACGCAAGATGTCTGGACACAATAAATGGTCAACCATTAAACACGCAAAGGGCGCGGCAGATGCAAAAAGAGGCGCACTTTTCACAAAATTGATTAAAGAGATTTCCATCGCAGCAAGCATGGGCGGTGGAGACCAGAATTCAAACCCACGCCTTCGTGCAGCAATCGTAAAGGCGCGTGCAGCTTCAATGCCAAAAGACAACATTGAGCGCGCAATCAAGAAGGGAACGGGAGAACTTGGCGGCGGAACATTCGAAGAGCTTGTTTATGAGGGATACGCAGCAGGCGGTGTTGCAGTTCTGGTAGAAGTTCTTACGGACAACCACAACCGCGCAGCGGCAAACGTACGCAACATCTTCACAAAAACAGGCGGAAACTTGGGAACATCAGGCTCCGTTTCACGCATGTTCGACCGCAAGGGTGTCATTGAGTACGATGCAGAGAAAGTCTCAGAGGACGAGGTTATGGAGGCTGCAATCGAAGCCGGCGCCGAGGACGTTGTCACAGAAGACGGCGTAATCACAGTAACCACCGCCCCCAACGACTTCACCACAGTTGTCGAGGCTCTTGAGCCAAAGGGATGGGAAGCGCTTTCTGCCGAGGTTTCAATGGTTCCACAGGCATACACAGCCGTTGACAAGGACACTGCCGCAAAAGTCGATAAGCTCATCGGTCGTCTTGAGGAAGATGACGATGTGCAGAACGTATGGACGACAATCGAGTATCCTGATGACTACGAGCCGGAAGAGTAAGCCGGTATCGTAACAGACGCGGGGCTGCCTCACGGCAGCCTTGTTTTGTTTTAAACCATGAACAGAGAAAAAAGAAGAATCATCGGAATTGACCCGGGGCTTGCCCACACAGGATTCGGTGTCATAGACGCGCGCGGGAACAACATATCGCTCGTAAGCTACGGTGTCATTGAAACCCCGGCACACGAACCCCACGGAATCAGGCTGCTTTCAATATACAACAATCTTTCCGCAATCATAGACGAGTTCCGCCCGACAGAGGCAGGCATGGAAGAGCTGTTCTTCGCGCGGAACGTGACGAGCGCGCTGGGAGTTGCCGAGGCGAAGGGCGTAGTCACTCTCTGCCTCGCGCAGAATGTCATCCCGCTTTCCATGTACAAGCCGAACCAGATAAAAAATGCCGTGACCGGAACTGCAAAAGCGGACAAATCCCTTGTCCAAAAATATGTCAAAATACTCTTGAAAATGGAGACGGATCCAAAGCCCGACCATGCGGCGGACGCACTTGCCGCCGCAATCACCCATGGCTTTTCAAGAGCACTGTTTGCCTAAAAATCGATGAAGAACGACTTGCCTTCCCGCGGATAGTCCAAGACCCCCACATTGCTTCTCGCCTGCCCCACCTCATACAGGAAATCGTCCATAGTCACCTCGATTTCAGTGCCGTTGATGACTCCGTATGAAATCCTGCATTTTGAGTCCACGTTGAGAATAATCTGGTCAAATCGAATCACGCCGCTTTTCACCTTTAGGCGTTTTTCCGCAAAGGAGCCTTTCTGCACGGTGAGGGAGGCGGCTTTATCCCCCTGTGGCGAAAAGGAAATTCCGATATCGGAGAATATTTTCCGCCCGCGGGCAATGAGTTTTTTCCGTCTCTCTTCCTGGGCCTTTTTCTCGGCGACAATCCGCGCCTCACGCTCAGCCTTCTCCTTTGCAAGAGCCCGGGTCTTTTCAGTGTTCACGCGAACTGCACGAACAAGTCCGTCCGAAGAACCGTCCTCACAAAACCCTTCACCAATCTCCTCCGCCCCATCAGAATCAAGCTCCTGGGAACAGTCGTCAAGGAACGCCAAAAGCTCTTCCACCGAAAAATCGCTTCCGTCCGTATGCTTGAATTGGGAAAAAGCCGCAGAATCAATCGTTACCACATCAAGCACGGTTTCGTCCCGAATCGCCTCGCCCATCGAAGAAAGAACGTCTTTTGCGCACTCGCGGTTCTTTTTCTCCACAGCCTCCTCATGGGCTTTTTTCTCGGCGGCAATTCGGGCCTCCTTCTCCGCCAAAAGCCGCGCCTCGCGCTCGGCAATCTGCGCAAGAAGAACCTGCGTCTTTTCCTCGTTCTTCCTGAGCGCGAGCACCATTCCGCCCTCCTCCACTTTCTCGAAGGGCGCGGACGGAGAGACTGCATTCAAAAGCGAAAGCACATCGTCCGAAGAAAGAGCTTCCCCGCCATCGCCTAGAAAATCCGCCATGAGCGGAGAATCAGCGTCAATCCTGATTACGTCGAACACCACGTTGTCCCGAGTCTCCTCCTCCGGATTGGAAACGAGCGCACGGGCAGCATCCTTAAAGGACTCAAGGCGCACCATGCGTTCCATGCTCTTCATGATTTCGTCCATGGACTCATCCCCGCCTCTTTCACAAGCTGCCAAGACTTTTTCCGATGGAAGCGCAATCTCATCAAGCGCGGCGGCAAACGAGCGAACATCGTCATCCTCTCCGCCGTTTCCAAGAAGGTTCGTGCGTCCATATTTCAGGAAAATGCCCGAAACAACGGGAAAAACGGTCCCCTTCTTGATGAGGGAAAGCTCCTTGGACGAGAGGTTCTCAAACGTGAACGAAAGGGGAACGGCTTTTTTGGGGAAAGCACCCGCCGCACCCGCCGCTTCATCCAGCGAAAGGCAGGGAAAACTCCGTGCGCTCTCGTATGTCTTTCCGCTTTCATCTACGAGGGAAACTTCAATGTCGTAGAGGAAGAATCCGTCGAACACGGCGGCGAACGCATTCTGTGGACGCATTATATACTCGTAGCTGCATTCCACGTCGCCGGTGTCGGTGTTGTACGGGACAAACACGGCTATTCCGTCTTTCATGTAGCCCTGCGCCCCCTCGTCTCCCACAAATTCGTAGCGGTCGCCCTCAATGGGGACAAGCTCGCCAGAGAAGCCCGCAACAGAATACTTGGGCCAGAGGATGCGCCCATTGTTGTCGAACACAATGTCCGGCCATTCGTCAGTGCAGGCTTTGGAAAGCCCTTCCAAAATCGTCTCGATTATGCGCCCGTATTTTTCGCCAAAAGAAAATTCCGCGGAAAGGCTGTAGGAGCCTGTTTTCGTCTTAAAATCGATTTTTCCAGCCGCCAGCTCCCCGAGAGAAATCTTGTAGGGAATATTCTCAGTCCAGTATTTTTCGGCATTCGCCAAAAGAGCCATCCATTCCTCGTACAGCTCAAGCTCCCCATCAACACTATCGCGGCCGGGGTTTCCACTCGAAATCGACTCGGACAAAGCCTTGTACGCGCCATATGCCTCAAGCGACGCAGGATTTTCCACGAGTGCGTCATAATACGCGCCCAGGGCATACACCGTCTCGCCCTCCCTTTCAAAACGCGCGCCTTTTTCAAGCAGCAGGCCGCTGTTTTCTTCGCTGGCACACAAGAAAGAAAGCGAAGCGCAGAGAACAAAAACAGAAAGGATGATTTTTTTGGGCATGATATTTCCTCCGTCCATTATTAAAAAATCGGTAAAAACACTGACTTTTTAGAGTTCCTTTTTAGTAAAACCACGAACAAAGAAAGGCGTGACAAAAAATCGCGGCCGCAACAAAAACATCCGCGCTTTTTTACCGAACAATTCCAAAAACCTGCGCAAATGCGCGAATAGGCTCAATTTTCTGAAGATTTTCCTTGCCGATTCCAACTTTCCTTAATTATACTATAGAACAGAGTTTCAATGGCAATTTGTCAAGCCTACAAGATTAGCATCGATATAACACTCTAAAATCTAATTAAAGGAGGAATTACACAGTGCAAATGTATAACCAAAACTACGTTTTTTTTCTGCTCTGATGAAAAGGCTGGACCGCATCAACAAAATCGTCGCGAAGCCAAAAGGAAAAACAGCCTGCAACTTCGCAGGAACTTTTCCGCTCCAAGTAACCGAATTCGATGAGAATTTTTAGAACACAAACTGGTTCACACAGTTCCGCTACGGCTGCCTTTTTTCTCAATGTTGCAAACGGTGAAGGGGGTTTCTCACGAATACAAGGCGATTGTCCTATGGCATCTTCTGACAAAACACGATGTTGTTCCAGGAAAGAGACAGCTGATTTCCCAAAAAATCAAGGAAATGTTAGAAGAAAAAGACGTCTACAAGATGTATGACATTGCAAAAGGCATAAACGCATTGTACACAAGCGAAGAGCTTTTCGGCATAAGGTATGAGCACGGAACAAAAAAAGATTTCGCATACGGGGACTGGACGTTCAATCGATTTGATGCTCATTGTTGATAATTGTTACGATTTGCTTTTTCTGCATTATTCGTCATCTCGAAATAAAAAGAAAACGGAAAATTGCACGAAAAATCTCTTTCAGCTTTCAATTTTCCGTTTTCAATTTAAATTTTACGCTTTAGAAAGCAAGTCTTTGATGTCCGCTGTGATTGCATCGCAGACAGCGGCAGATGCTTTCTTTGCTTCGGCAAGACAAGCATCGCATTTTGCGCCACCAACTTCCGTGCGGGCGTTGATGTAGAACTTGA
>JAFPYB010000113.1 GCA_017412405.1 Treponema sp.
CATAATAAAAACATCTTTTTCATAATTGTGGAGGACTTTTTTATGAAAAAAACATTGATTGCCGCAACTTGTGCGCTACTCGCTGCCGGAATGGCACTTACAGGCTGCAACAAAGACAAAAAAACTGCTGGTGGAGCTGCCCCAAAAGGCGAACCAAAGAAAATGGTTCTCCGCTATGCAGAAATTCAGGCACAAGATTATCCAACCACCGAGGCTGCGTACAAATTCGCGGAAATGGTTGAGGAAAAAACAGGTGGACGCATCCACATCGATGTGTACTATGGCGGTCAGCTCGGCGACGAGAAGGCTCTCATCGAACAGCTGCAGTTTGGAGGAATTGACTTTGCCCGCGCTTCCATTTCACCACTCTCAGAATTTGAGAAATCGCTGAATGTTCTTTCGCTTCCCTACCTGTATAAAGATGCGGCGCAGATGTGGCGCGTCCTTGAGGGCGACATAGGCGAAAACTTCCTCAAGTCGGTGGAAAAAGCAAACATCATCGGTCTTTCCTGGTTCGATGCCGGAGCCAGAAACTTCTACAACAGCAAAAAACCTGTCACAAAACTGGATGACTTGAAAGGATTGAAAATCCGCGTTCAGGAATCAAAGCTCATGATGGGAATGGTCAAGGCCTTGGGCGCAAACCCAACTCCAATGGCATATGGCGAAGTTTACTCAGGATTGCAGACAGGCGTTATCGATGGCGCAGAGAACAACTGGCCGTCATACGAGTCAACATCCCACTATGAAGTCGCAAAATATTATGTTCTCGACGAACATTCACGCATTCCAGAAATGCAGATGATTTCCAAGTCAACATGGGACAAACTTTCTCCAGACGACCAGAAAATCATCAAGGAATGCGCGCTTGAATCAGCAAAAATCGAGCGCAAATTGTGGGCGGAAAAAGAAGGTGCTTCCGAAGCCAAGGTCAAAGCCGCAGGTTCCATCATCACAGAGCTTGAACCGGGCGAAAAGGAGAAGTTCCAGGCAGCAATGGCACCGCTCTACACCGAGTTCGGTGCAGGCTACGAAGACATCATCAAAGCAATTCAGAGCAAATAAACAAGGGACCTAGAAAAAACACTGAAAGTGAGTTTTTCAAGATACCCATAAGACACTGTCATTTCGACCAAGCGCAAGCGTTCGTTTCAGTCGGAATGACAATTTTTTCATAATTTGCTGATATTTTCATATATCAGCTGTATTCTAACTTCTACGGTACACACAATGAATCTTATCGAAAAGATAATACATTTTTTCAAATCCGCGCCTGCAGAAATCTGCAAGCCTGAATTCAGCGCGATTGAAAAAATCATTTCTGCAATCACCTTTATTTTTGACTGCATTTACCGAATCATGCTTGAATTTGCCAAGCTCGTCATTCTCGTAATCGTCATCATCATAAGCTGCGAAGTCTTCGGTCGTCTCGTGCTTCATAAGTCAATCATGTGGTCGGAAGAAGTCGCGCTTTTGCTCATGGTGTGGACGGCGTTCATCGCAATGGCAATCGGTGTTGAAAAAGGACTTCACATCTCCATATCGCTTTTTTTCAATCGATTTCCGAAAGTTGTCCAAATCATCATCTCCAAAATCAACACAATTGCGACAATTTTCTTCGGCTATATTCTCGTTGTGTACGGAATCAAGCTGGCATCAATGACAATGTCCAGCACGCTCCCCGCAACACAATGGCCTGCCGGAACGGCGTACTGCATGATGCCCATAGGCGGCATTTTCATAATCTATTTTGCGATTCTTGACTTGTTCGGAGCAAAAAAATACCGCCATCTTTCAATTGAAGGCGAAGCCGGCACGGACAAGACCGACCAGCAGATTATCGAAGAAATGCGCAAGAACAAAAAGGAGGAAGCAGATGTTTGATCCAACTATTGCAATTTGGCTTCTGCTCGGCACATTCGTCATTTTCATACTATGCAAGATGCCTGTCACATTCGCTCTGGCGGTTTCTTCATGCATTACTCTCGTGTACTGCCACATTCCGCTCATGGCGTTCATTCAGCAGATGGGAAAAAGCATCAACTCATTCAGCTTGATGGCAATTCCGTTTTTCATTCTCTCGGGCGAAATCATGGGTGCGGGCGGTATCTCAGACCGACTCCTGCAAGCGGCCAATGCAGTTGTGGGACGATTCCGCGGCGGATTCTCCTATGTAAACGTCCTCGGCTCCATGTTCTTCGGTCATCTTTCAGGAAGCGCGGTGGCAGATGTTTCTTCCCTCGGCTCAATTGAAATCCCGATGATGGTCAAGGCAGGATTCGACAGGGACTTTTCCGTTGCCGTCACGGTAGCGACAAGCTGTCAGGGTGTCTTGATTCCGCCCAGCCACAACATGATTATCTATTCCGTTGCGGCGGGTGGCGTTTCGGTAGGTGCGCTCTTCATGGCGGGACTTGTTCCTGGAGTCACGCTCGGTCTTTTGTTCCTCGTGGTCTGTGCCGTCATGAGCATTGCCAGGAATTATCCGAAAGGAGAAGCAATGAGCTTCAAAAAAGCGGCGAAAGTCTGCTTTGACGCAATTCTGGCTCTCTTCACCGCAGTAATCATTCTTGTGGGCGTTACAATCGGTTGGTTCACTGCAACGGAGTCGGCGGCAATAGCCTGTATATACTCGTTCATCATTTCAGTATTCGTCTACAAGGAACTCAAGATTTCCCAAATGCCTCGCCTTTTGATGAACACAGTCAAAACGCTTGCAATGGTCTTCTCGCTCATTGCGGCGGCAGGCGGCTTCGGCTACCTTCTGGCGCTCCTCAAAGTACCAACAATGATTACAAACGGGCTGCTGGCACTTTCAAGCAACAAAGTCGTCCTGCTTCTCCTGATTAACATCATGCTCCTTTTCTTGGGCTGCATCATGGACATGGCCCCGCTCATCCTGATTGTCACCCCGATTCTGGCACCAGTCGTCCAGCAAACGTGCGGCATGAGCCTTGTACAGTTCGGTGTCATGTTGATTTTCAACCTCGCCATTGGCTTGTGCACTCCGCCGGTGGGTTCTGCCCTATTCGTCGGATGCGGCGTAGGAAAAATCAGCATCGAAAAAACAACACGGGCTATGATTCCTTTCTATCTAACGATGATTGCGGGATTGCTGCTCGTAACATTTGTCCCCCAAGTTTCACTCTTTCTTCCAAAACTTTTGGGCTTTGCAGTGTAGAAAAAAACACAAGACAATATTCTGTTTGCCATCGGTGAACAGAATATTGTCGCACAGGCAAAAAAAGGCAGCCTGCAAAAAAAATATGCGGAAAATCACATTTTTTTCTTGACATAATGGAGATTTTCGCATAATATATACTCACATTACGACGCTGGGTAGAGCAGTTGGCAGCTCGTCGGGCTCATAACCCGGAGGCCGTAGGTTCGAGTCCTACCCCAGCTATAAAAAACTTCTCCATCAGCGAGAAGTTTTTTTGTTTTAAACATAGCTTGCAAAATAGCAGCAAGCCCGAGCAGACAAATCGCCTCCTTTATCGATATGATTGGAGCTGGTAGAATTGAAAAATATTGATTCTCCGCTTTGCCATAGTTCCGCTCACCTTTCCCTAGTTCGCAATCTTTGCTAAAATCAATATTATGAAAACATTTGCTACCTACGGAGTTCAGATTCCAGAAATCTTGCTTCCGAAAAACATTGATTTGAAAACATGGTCGGTGATTGCGTGCGACCAATACACACAAGACAAAGCGTACTGGGAGGAGGCAAAAGCCACTGCCGACGGCAAGCCGTCAACGCTGAATCTTATTTATCCCGAAGTCTACTTGAACGAGCCGAACAAAGACGAGCGAATCAAAAAAATCCAGCAGACAATGAAGGACTATATTGCATCCGGAATTTTCAGCGAAGGCGAGCAGGCTGTCTACATCGAGCGCACAACAGAATACAATCGCACACGAAAAGGACTGGTGATTGCCGTTGACCTTGAGAAATACGAATGGAAGCCGGGCTCAAAGGCTCTCATCCGCGCCACGGAAGCAACTGTTCCAGAGCGCATTCCACCGCGCATGAAAATCAGGAACGGAGCGGCGCTGGAACTTCCCCACATCATGCTGCTTGCAAACGACGAAACAGACGCGCTGGTGGGCGGGGCGGCAAAAATCGCGAAGGCGAACGCCCCCCTGTACGACGGCGAGCTTATGCACAATTCCGGGCGCATCACCGGCTGGAGCGTACATGGCGAGCAGGCCGAAAAAACTCTGGAGGCAGCCCTCCAGCTTCTTGCAAAAAACGGAACGGACAAAGACAACAATACATTCCTGTTCGCCGTTGGTGACGGGAACCACTCCCTTGCCACGGCAAAGGCCGTATGGGACGAACACAAAAAGACGCTTTCCGATGCGGAAAAAGAAACAAGCCGCGTCCGCTTCGCCCTTGTGGAAATCGTGAACATTTACGACGAAGGCTTGACGTTCGAGCCGATTCACCGCGTCATTTTCAATCAAGATGGGGAAAAGCTCATATCTTTCGTGCAGGAAAAGCTCGGCGGCAAGATTAAATCCTTTGATTCTGAAAAAGAGCTTGAATCATTTGTTGCAAGCCCCGACGCACACGGAGCACGGTACGGCTTCATCTCGGGCAAAAAACTCTGCGTTCTCGAAACAGCCGTCACAGACCTTGCCATTGCGGCGTTGCAGCCCGTTTTGGACGAGTTCTTGGACGCTCATTCAAAAGACAAAAAGAACGACATCGATTATATCCACGGAACAAACGATGTTGTTCAATTGGGCAAAAAGCCGAATGCTCTTTCGATTTTGCTTCCGCCAATTGCAAAAGATTCATTCTTCCAGACGATAAACGGACGCGGACCGCTCCCTCGCAAATCATTTTCCATGGGCGAAGCGAGCGAAAAAAGGTTCTACGTCGAAGCACGGAGATTGTTCTAGAACACCATGAGTCTGAAAACAAAACGCAACTCCGACCTTGAAAGCCGTGAGCGAAAAGCCCACTTGCTCGACGAGATTTCGGAGTTGTACCACGAGAACACATTGTTCATTTGTCTTCCTTCCAAGAATGATTTTTTCAATCCGTTCGATCCCGCGCCGGAAGAAGAGCGCGAGCTTTCGGACGACATTGAGGACTATATTTTCACGGAGCTGGAGCACAAGGAATCAAATGCGCGAATCGGCGTCACGTTCATCACCGACAATGTGTCGCAGTTCGACATCAAAACTATAAAAAGCGCCTTCTCGAATCATTTCAAAATCCGTGCCGAGGAGCAAATCATCAAAAACCGAAAATCCTTCAACCACTGGATTATCCTTTTGATAGTGGGTCTTGTCATTTTGTGCGGCCTTTTGTTCGCCGCACACCAGTTCAAGCTGCATTCAAACGGGCATCCGTTTTTCAGCATTTTGAGCGAAGGTCTTGGTATTGTGGGATGGGTTGCGCTCTGGGAGCCTGCATCATATTTTCTCTACGGGCGGAACGAGGAGCGGCGCACCCTTTTTGATTATATGCGCCTTCACCGCGCCGAGGTCAAAATTCAATCTGCCGCCGATTTTGCAGAGAAAAACTAGGACATTGAAAATACCAAAAATAAAAAATCGCCCCAACGCAATTCAATGCGCCAGGGCGATTTTTTATTCATCCAATTTTCGACGGCAAGTCCTATGGACGAACGACGAGAATTGCTTTCAATTCTCGAAAGCAAAGCCTACGGACGAACGATGATTGATTCAAGCTCAGGATGCTTCTCAAGCTCTTTCTTGAGGCCCTCTTCGCGAGCCTTGTTGCGGTAGCTTGGATCCTGGAATGAATATGTGAAGTTCGTGTGAACATCGTAAGTGCCCTGCATGATAGCGAAAGCGTCTTCTGTCATGACAAGCTCTTCGTCTGTGGGGATAACGAAAACCTTTACTTTTGAGTCGTCAGCAGAAATGCAGGTCTCAGCGTTTCCTGTATTTGCAAGCTTGTTCTTTTTCGGATCGATTTTTACTCCCATCCACTCAAGGCCTTCGAGAGCCTTTCCACGGATAAGAGCAGAGTGCTCGCCGACACCTGCCGTATAAACGATAGCGTCAACAGGGCCGATTGCTGCCATGTAAGCACCGAAGTATTTTTTGAGGCGGTAACATTCCATGTCAACTGCGAGCTGGCAGTCTTTGTCGCCCTTTTCAGCCAATTCCGCAACATCGCGGCGGTCAGCAGATTTTCCTGTAAGACCAAGAAGACCTGATTTTTTGTTCATGGCTGTGTCCATCTCGGCAGGAGTCATGCCCGTTTTGCGCATAATGTAGAATGGAAGAGCCGGATCCATGTCGCCTGAGCGGGTTCCCATAACGAGACCTTCAAGAGGAGTGATACCCATTGAAGTGTCGTAGCACTGACCGTTCTTAACGGCACACATAGACGCACCGTTACCAACATGGGCGATGATAACATTTGTGTCTTTTGGAGCTTTGTGCAAAAGAACAGAAGCTCGTTTTGCTGTGTACAGGAATGAAGTTCCGTGGAAACCGTAGCGGCGGGCACCGTATTTTTCGTACCACTCTTTTGGAATTGCATAGCGGAATGATGAGGCCGGCATTGTCTGATGCCAGGCCGTATCCAGAACTGCTACATGAGGAACATTCGGAAGAACCTTCTGGGCGGCTTCGATACCCATGATGTTTGCCGGATTGTGGAGAGGTCCCAAATCCTGAACTGAGCGGAATGTCTCCAAAACTTCCGGAGTGACCTTGACA
>JAFPYB010000114.1 GCA_017412405.1 Treponema sp.
GCGCAAAATACGGCGGATGGAACTTGTCCTGCCCGGTGGCAGTGAGCGTGGCAAGCGTGCGACCGTGGAACGAGCTTTCCAGCGTGTAGATGATGTGCCGTTTCTCGCCGCCGTTCAGATAGCCGTACTTTCGAGCCAGCTTGAATGCAGCCTCGTTTCCCTCGCCGCCCGAGTTTCCAAAGTACGCGCCCTCAAAGCCCGTCGCCTTCAAAAGCTCCGTGGCAAACTGAACGCCCACATCGCTCACAAAGTAGTTGCAGATGTGAATCTGCTTTTCCGCCTGATTTTTGATTGCATCCACAAGCGGCTTGTAATTGTGCCCAAGGGAGTTCACCGCGATTCCCGCCAAAAAGTCAATGTACTTCCTGCCGTCCGTGTCCCACACCGTCGAGCCTTGTCCGTGCGTCAAAACCACATCGAACGCACCGTAATTATTCACAACAATCTTTGACCCCCTATGTCACCTCGATTTTTTATTTTAGACCTCGAACTGGTCAACTTGCGCGCCGATTCCGCTGATTGAGGCAGCCATTTCCTCGGAAATTTCCGAAAGAGCCGCGCCCGTCTCGTTGATTTTCCGCGCACCGATTGCCATCTCGTCCATCTTGCGCTTCATGCCCAGCGTTGCGTCCTGCAATGCGTGTACTTCTTTCAGGATTTCCTGGCTGCCCGCGGACATTTCCTGGGACGCGTTCTTTACCTCGCTCGTACTGTCGTTCATATTGTGGAGTGCCTCGGTAATCTGCCTGCTTCCCTGGTTCTGCTCCTCCATAGCCGCCTTTATCTGCCGCACAAGCCGTCTGCTGCACGCTTCCGCCAAAATCGGCTGCTGGACCGAAAAATCCATCGAACGAATGTCGTCGCGCTGGGCAATGTCCTCCACCTGCTTTATGTATGTGGCAATTTCCATATCAACAAGCTTACCTGCGCTTTCCCCGCTCTTTTTCATGGAAGAGACAACTTCCTCCGTATGAGAATGGGAAAAGTTGAGGAATCCCACGACCGTAAGCGTAACACATGTTATAAGAGTTGCACCCATAATGCCTGCAGAAATAGAAAAAACCAAACCCCTCTTTCGCATAAAACTGCCCATAAAAAACCTCGTTGCTGAAAAAATTTATTTTGCTAGTACGAAAGTCCACACCCTGATTTATTCAATGAGTCTGCCAAAAACAACTTTTTTGAACAGGCTCATGTTTTCTAGTAGACCATTGTGCCAATACCCCGATCCGAGAACATTTCAATCAAAAGCGAATGTGGAACGCGTCCGTCGATGATGTGCGTTCGCGCCACGCCGCCTTCCCTCGCCATCATGCAGCACTCGATTTTCGGAATCATGCCGCCTGCGATGATGCCCTTGTCAAAATACTCCTGAATCTCGTTCATGCGGATTCTCGGGACAAGGCTCTTGGGATCGTTCACGTCCCGCAATACGCCAGGAACATTCGTGAGCTGCACGAATTTTTCGGCCTTTAGGGCAATGGCGATTTTTGCCGCCGCCGTGTCCGCATTGATGTTGTACCGCGCAGTGTCGCCGCTTTCCCCAAGAGCAACCGTGGAAACAACCGGAATGAAGCCCCTGTCCAAAAGGGAGACAACAATCTCCGGGTTCACGTCGGTCACTTCGCCGACAAAACCCAGGTCCGCCCCGTCCTTCTGGATTTTCTTGGCGCGAAGAAGCCCCGAGTCAACGCCTGAAAGACCTACAGCCTTCCCGCCTTCCTGCAAAAGAATTCCCACAATGTCCTTGTTGAGCTTTCCGGTCAAGACCATCTGCACGATTTCCATTGTTTCTGCGTCC
This sequence comes from Treponema sp., assembly GCA_017412405.1. Classification (GTDB taxonomy): domain Bacteria; phylum Spirochaetota; class Spirochaetia; order Treponematales; family Treponemataceae; genus Treponema_D. Next base: position 1,802 of record JAFPYB010000114.1, read on the forward strand.
GTGTAGCGCAGCCCGTTCACGAATTTGGACTCTTTTCCCACGCGGTCGAGCATCTTGTTGATTTCAGGTCCGCCGCCATGCACAAGCACCACGCGCACACCAATCGTGTTCAGAAGAACGATGTCCTCCATGACGGCAGACTTCAAGTCCTCGTTGAGCATTGCGTTTCCGCCGTACTTTACAACAACAGTCTTTCCAACCCAGTGCCGGAAATAAGGCAATGCCTGAACAAGCACATCCGACCAATGATAAGAATCCACACGCGGATCGATTTTTTCACGCATTTCGTTTTCTGTATCAGCCATAATTAAAAAATCCCCCCTTCCCATCTTACGTTCTATAGTCACCGTTGATTTTTACATAATCGTAAGTCAAATCGCATCCCCAGGCAGTTCCACGGGCAGAGCCGTCCTCAAGCTCCACGAGAATTTCAACGGCCTCCTCGCCAAGAATCTTCTTTGCCAAGTCCTCGTCAAAATTAAGGGGAACTCCGTGATCAAACACCTTGATGATGTTCTCTTTTCCGCCGTTGTCGGCACTGTCGTCAAAGTAACGCTTTGCCCCCTCCCGGCTCAAGAAGCTCACGCTCGTCTTTTCAGGGGTGAAGAAGAAGCCTGAGTAGCCCATTGCGTCAAGGATTCGGCCCCAGTTCGCATCCGCCCCGAAGAACGCGGCCTTCACCAAGTTCGAGCAGATGACGGCTTTTGCCAACCCACGGGCATTTTCCACAGTATCGGCACCCACAACGTTGCACGTCACGAGCCGTGTTGCGCCCTCGCCGTCCGCCGCGATTTTCTTTGCCATCTGCGTGTTCAAAATGTTCAGCGCATCTACAAAATCGTTGAAATCTTTTCCCTCGGACGTAATTTCCCCGTTTCCAGCCATGCCGTTCGCCAAAATGAGGAGGGTGTCGTTCGTGGACGTGTCCCCGTCAACGGAAACGCAATTGTACGTCCCCGCGATGGACGCACGGAGAGCCTTTTCAAGCATTGCAGAAGAAATGGCGCAGTCCGTGGTGATGAAACCCAGCATTGTGCCCAAATTGATGTGAATCATGCCGCTTCCCTTTGCCATCGTTCCAAAGCGCACGGTTTTTCCGCCAATATTCGTCTCCAGAGCCACTTCCTTGAACTTTGTGTCCGTGGTCATGATTGCCACGCGAGCCTCCTTGTGTCCTTCCTTTGAAAGACCATCCGCAAGGCGGTCAAGCCCAGAAAGAATTTTTTCCACAGGAAGCTGCTGTCCGATTACGCCAGTTGAGCAGACAAGCACATCGTCCGTATTGATATTGAGTTTTTTTGCTACGGCTTCGGCCTCCTTGAGCGCGTTCGCATACCCCTGCTCACCTGTACACGCGTTCGCGTTCCCAGAATTTGCAATGACAGCCTGCGCCGTTCCGTTCTGTATGTGGTTTTTATCAAGCTTTACACATTCAGCCTTCACACGGTTATGCGTAAAAACACCTGCAGCCGCACAACGCTTTTCGCTGAAAATAAGAGCCGTATCGTTAGTCTTGCGGCTTGCTTTGATTGAATTCAAGACGCCATTTGCAGTGAAGCCTATTGGAGCTGTCACTCCGCCATCGATAAATGTAAATTCCATGATATTACCTCATTTTTGGAGATTTCCAACACTGAACTGATTTATCAGACTTGTTCGGAAACTTACGTCTCCCCACTTGTCTCGTGACTTTTTTCAGGCAAAAGCCTTGCAAAAATCATTTTCTTACAATAGGTGTCCGAAGAACTGGATGTTCCTGAACACCTCCATTATACGGAATTGAAAAAATGTATACAACAAAAAAAAACGTGTTCAAAAACCATGTCTCCCACAGTTTTTGAACACGTTCCACTTACTCTTTGTCTACATCGATTTGCCGCTTTATTGCCCGCGCATCCGCATTCTTTGGGTCAAGGGCAATTGCATAGTCAAGGGACAATAGCGCACCCTGCTGATTTTTCATGCCGAGCTGCACCTTTGCGATTCTACAAAGGATTTTTGATTTTAGCTCAGGCTCCCGGGACTTTCCGGCAGCAAGACCGTACAATGACAACGCCTGTACCTTGTCGCCCGTGGAAGAGCAAATCATCGCAAGGTTGATGACCGAAGAAGATGATGTCATCGTCGCCACCGAATTAAAATCGCCGCCCTCGTCAAGCACGAACTCGTACAGTTGTTTTGCCGCAGAAGCATTGCCGTCAAGAAGGGAGAAATAAGCCGCATATTCAAGCTCCCAGAGGGCCATGCCGCTGGCAGCCTTTGCAACCTCGTCCCCGAACACCATCTTCATGGCGGGCGTTATGCGCTGCACTGAAATCCGCCGCTCTCCACCGAAAACATCCGTCTGCACGGCTGTAATCTCGTCTTTTGCATCCTTCTCAAAGGAAAGCGGCAGCAAATACTTGGATTTAATGTAGTTTGAGAACAATTCCCTCGCCGATTCCACCTCGCCGTAGGAAATCAATTTCTGCACAACGAACTGGACGAGCTTTGGTGGGTACAGATTCGTTCCCAGAGTGTTGTTCTCAAGCTCTTCCCACAGAATGGCCATCTTCTGCTTGGCAGGCGCGTCCTTTATCTGGAAAAGTTTGAGCGAAACGCACTCCACCAACAAATCCTCGGATTTTTCGCCGCTGGAAAGAGCCTCGTCTATTCTGAAAAGCGCATCGCTCACCAAAAAGCGTGGCCGCTCGTCAAATTCACGCATTTTGTTCGTTCTGAGCGATGTCTGCCTAAGCGTCAGCTCCAAATCGGACATGGGTATGGGCTTAGAGTCCGCAACGGCAAGCTTTCCGTAAGTGAGAAGCGCCGGAACAAACGTTTTGTCGGAAAGAATGACCCCCATGAGAAGCGAATACGCCTTTTTGTACTGCTCGTTGTTGTAGGCCCAAATCGCGCTGTTCACCGCAATGTTCGTGGGGAAATCGATTGTGTTCTCAAGGATAAGCTCGCGCTCCTTCTCGGCACGGTCGGCATCGTTGAGCATCACATACGCGTCGGACGCAAGGCTCGTGGAAAGCACCGTCGGCGACTCCACATTGGCAAGGTTCGATATTGCAAGATCAAAATTGCCCGCATCATACTGGACAAAAGACCAGAAGAGCGCATCCTTTGGATCGAAAACCGGGGGCTGCAACGCCGCCGCCTTGGAATACTCGCCGGAAGCAAGGTACGCAAGAGACGCGTTTTTGAGCCACTGGGGATTTTTTGTTGCAACATAGGCATCATAATATGCGCCAGACAATGATTTTGAAAGATAGCCCGCCCGTCTGCCGGACTCTTTCACCGCATTCTCGATTTTCTTGATTGCGGACTCCGAATAAATGGAGCCGTATTTTGTACCGATGAGCGCGGAAGAGACTTTAACAGATTCGTCAAGACGGTTCTCAACCATCAGAAAATGGCCGTAGACTGCCGAAAGTTCCAAATTGCCGGGGTTTTTCTTCAAGCCTTTGACAAGAATTTTCTCGGCGCTCCTTTTTTCGCCCAGCTTCATGTAGCGGCGATATATGCCGATTCGCTCCAAAGACGTTGAAGCATATTTCTCCGACTTTTTTAAAACGGCAAAAGCCTCTTTCAAATCGCCATCGCGAATATGCATATCCACACTCACCATAGCAGACAGATAAAGGCTTTCATCATTATTTTTGCTGCACGAAACTGCCAGACAAAAAACCGAAATGACCAAAAAAATTATTTGAACTACTCTTCTCATGCCGTACAAAAAATTATGGAGATTTTCACTCCGCTATTCAAGAGACTTTTTTATGTTGTCAAGAATAGCATTGATAAATTTATATGAATCATCAGGACCAAATTCTTTCGCAATGTGAATTGCCTCATCGATTACAATTGACGGCATAATATCCTTCTGCTTCATGAGCGAATACACGCTCATGCGAAGGATTGCCACCGTCACTTTGTTCAACCGACTAAAATCCCAGTTCTTCAAGAATTTCGTTATGATTCCGTCGATTTCATCTTTGCACTCAACCGTTCCCGCAATCAAAAGCCGGGCAAATGCCCAGCCTTCATCGTCTGCGGGCGCAGGGTGTTCAACCCAGCTGAACGCGAGGACTTCCTCCAACGGAATATTCCCCACGTCCCATGAATACAAGCCCTGAAACGCAACAATTCTGCTTTCGCGCCGTGTCATCCCAATTCTACCAATTAAGCAGTTTTTTCAAATCATCGCCCGTCTTTTTCCAATCCACATTTTCTTTTGTGTTCAAAGACGTGGTGATTTCGTTCACCGCCTGAATCATGGCCTGGCTCTGCTTCTGCTGGGTCAAGTTCTGTCTGATGTAATCATAGACAGTCACCGTTGACTCAGGCTGAACCACATCAAGAATGCCGAGCATCTTTGCAGGATATTTCTGGCGAATCTGATAGAACTGGAAATCGTTTGGAGTCTCGTTCAACTCTGACACATAGTTGATGTCATAACCGAACAATTCCATCAAATCATTGATTCCAATGCCGAGCTGCTGTGCGTGCTGCGCCGTCTTCGCAATGAGAAGGTCGCCGCCCTGATAGCCAGCCGCCTCAGAAGAACCAGACTTGAGCTTGTCGCACGTAGTCTTCTTGTCCTTCAAGTCGTTGAGCATTTTGTTCGCCTTTGTCTTTGCCGCATTTGCGTCGCTTCCTTTCGGAACAATCACAAGGAACAATTTGAGCATATCGTTCTGGCTGAAGCTCGCCTTGTTGACCTCATAAAAACTCTTGATTTCAGCATCCGTCGCAACCACTTTCTGAATATCGGCCTGTTTCTGCTGCAACACATACTGCTGTGCCAAGAGCTGGTTCTTGAGGTATGCCTTGTATCCGGCAGTCGTCAAACCAATCTGCTGCTTCATGAAATCATCAAGGGACTGGCCAGTCTGCTTCTTTACAATATCGGCAAATTCCGCCTCAGTCACCTGTCTTCCAACCTGCTGGCTCAAGCTCTGCAAGAAATACTGGTTCACCTGTGTGTCCGTGAGGGAGATTCCAGTCTTCTGAGCCGCCTGAACAACGAGTTTTTCGTCAACAATCGCATTCAAGATTTCTTCCTTCTGCTCAGGAGTGAAATTCTGTGTGCCAGTCTGCTTCTGATACATCTCCACCCTGTCTTTCAACTGCTTCAAGGTGATTGTCTCAGACTTATTTACTTTTACGACAACCAACGGTGTCAAGTCCGCCTGAGCGAACACACCCGCTATAAGAGCAAAGAATAATGCC
>JAFPYB010000115.1 GCA_017412405.1 Treponema sp.
TGGAGGAAGTACTATATGACATGGGATCAGGAAATCAAGCACCAGCGGCATATGGCGTTTGACGAGGGCAAGGCAGAAGGACTGAGCGAAGGCGCGCGGCAGAAAGCGGTTGAGAATGCAAAGAATGCAATTTTGCAGGGGTTGAATGACGAATTGATTTCAAAAATCACAGGGCTTTCTGTGGAAGAAGTCGCAAACTTGCGGAACTCGCTCTACGCGGAGAGCCTGTCCGTATAATTCGGCTGAGTCGGGGCGCATTCCCAACCCATGACCTTTCTGGATATTGGAGCCGGGAAATAACTGACGAAGATAGACTTTTTATGATTGACAAATCAAAATTTCTGGCGAAAGCACAGCTTGCAGGTCGCTATTTTCGCAGGATGAATTCCACGCGCCTGTTCTTCCAGCGGTTTTCCTTGTCGCTTGGGCTTACGAGCATATATTTGCTTCCGTTGCCAACATAGCTCAACCGTGTGGGGCTGATTCCTTCCTGAATGAGCCAGTTCATGACGAACCGCGCCCGCTCGCCTGAAAGCTGCACGACTTCTTCCTCTTCCTTCTTGGTGCCGCTCAAATTGCTCGCATTTCCTTCAATCGTAACCTTGTAATCCTGGAACTTCGTCAAAATCTCCACGATTCGCGACAAAATGCGTATGTTGTTCTCAATCGTGCGCTGGTCAAGACCGCGTGAAACCTTGTTCCAGTCTGGCATTGCGATTACTTCCGCATCGCTCATGAAGTCGGCCGCATCGCCGCGGAATATGATGGATGGAACCTGCATTTTGAGCTTGTTTCCGTCTTTTATGACAAGAACATCGATTTGCACGAATCCCTTTGTGGTGTTTGTGACACCGTTGTTGTCAGTGACCGTGTAAACGAATGGATAATCTGTTGCTGACTGAACGAGTTCGCCTTTTGTATTTTTGCCGTTCCACACGATTTTGTCGGGGAAGTCGGATTTGCCTGAGACTGTCCAGAATGGGCGCACGCTTTCGGGATTGTTCACGACGAACGACCAGCTTTTTATGCCAGCTTTGCTTGATGCGCCCAGCTCAATCGTCATCTCGTCAAATTCGCCGTCACCGTCTGGACTAAAATACTGCGGCGAGATTTTGAGCGAGAGCGACGGAAGCTCCGAATCTTTGTCCGTGGAGACGATTTCAAGCTGAGCCTGTGGTTCTGGCTTTTCCTCCACGATTTTTTCGTCTTCCGGCGTAGGCGGAATATATTTTTTGAGTACAATTGGCGGCACTGGCTCCGGGTAAAAATCGCTCAAGTTCATAACGACGCTTTGCAGAATGAGATTGTCCGGGTTTTTGTCCAAGAAAGACGGCAAGTACGCTTTTCCAAAGTAGGGGATTTCTCCGTCGGAGCGGAATTGGAACAATGTTTCGCCTTTTACTTCCGTCTGGATGACGCGGCCGTTGTCGTGGACTCGTTCTCCGTTGGCCACATAGTCGTTTCCCGAGAATTTGAAAATTGTTCCGTCGGCGGAAATCCAGTTTTCGGTTTTTGTGAGGGCCTCAAAACATTCGTTCACCTTTTTTTCTGGTTTCTTCAATTCCTGGGTGTATTTTTTGTACCGTCCATCCCACAGGTTTCCTTCGCTGATGAGCATACGAACGTCGTCCTGGATTTTTATCTGTATTTCGTCCATGCCGATGAGCGAAATATCGAACTGACGCTGCAAGTTTTCAATCGATTTGTTGACCGATGAAAAATAGATTCCGTTTCGCCGCACGTTCGATGTGAGCCATGAGTAGACTTCCTCGCTGTCTCCAAGCTGAAAGATGATTTCCGAGTTTGTGTAGTCAAAGTACAAGTAGCGCATTTCACCCTGGTTTTCTGTCTTGTACCAAAGCCCGTCAAGGAAGTTGGCAAAGCTCGCCACCGTTCCGTCCTGAATCTTGGAAAGCTCTTTTGCGGCGACTTTGTTGCCTGCAACGCGGATGGTGCGCGACACGACGTATTTTTTTTCTGATTCGTTCCACTCGTAGAGCGTCTGGATTTGGTTAAGGCTTCCGCTTTCCGATGAATATGCCCACACGGGGAAGCTGTCGCCCTTTTCGTTGTTCAGCTCGTATCCTTCGCTCCGCTGGCTCTGCTGGATGAAGATGGAGCCTTCGGCAGTAAAGCTTCCCAGCACGTCGGTTTTTATCCTGCCGTTTTTGTCACGGAAAATAGAAAGAATCTTCATGACCATTTTCCCTTCATCGTTCAGTCCTTGATAGACGAGGGCATTTTTGTGGTTTCCCAGCACGTCCAGCGATGTGGCTGCGAAAGTGCGCATTTGGGAGATTTCTGTTTGGAACGATGTTTCCCGCTGGTATTTTGCGGCTTGGGCATTGTAGGTTGCGGCTATGGCAAGGACAGTGGGGCTTGCAATGCTTTTCACGAACACGATTTGGTCATCGTTCCCGTCTGTGTCTATGTCTAGCTCGACTGTCGAAATCAATACTTCGTCCGCGCTGAGGGGGATGAACGACACCGATTCCCGCGATTCAAAAAAATCGTCGGAATGTGCCATTGCATCTTTTGATTCGCTTTCAAGGATGGGGATGACGACATTTGATGCGGAGTCTCCCTCGGGCGAACTGAACAAATTTTTGCTGAAAATGAAATAGGCGAGTACGGCAGCAATAATCAAAAATACAAAAGGAATCAACTTTCTCATATACGAAGAAGCAGTTTAAATGAAAAAAACATCGTTCACAACTATAAATTGTTTGTAATCAGCTTTGCAATCATTATGGCGAAAACGATTTTTTCCTTTGCGAACGTGCGAGCCGGCTTGTAGATGTCAAAGCAGATGAGTGCCTTGAAGTTTTCGTATTTGTCTTTGACTTTGATTTCCAGCGTGGAGGCGATGTTGTTTTTGAGGTACAGCTCAAAGCGATGCTTGTCCAGCGTATCTAGCACATTCGTGTTGTCCAAATGCAAAAATCCACATTCGTTGAAGAATTTGAAATACTTGTCGTCGAAGTAGTCCCTGCGCGCGTCAATATCGTCCTTTCCGATGATGAACAGCGGCTTCAAGTCCTTGTCGTACACGGAAATTTTTGTGACATTCACGTATTCAAGGGTTTTTTGGAGCATGAGCCTTGTGTTTTCCGCCGAATTCTTTTTGTTGAGCAGACTCAAAATCTCGATTTCGGTTTTTGCGCTTTCTAGGTAGAACTGCCCTGAAAGCATGTCGTTCATGTTTTTTTCGTTTTTGACGATGATTTTGTCATGTATCTCGGGCTTGTAGATGACGTAGCAGTTCCTGCCCTTGTTTTTGGCGATGTACAGGCATTTGTCCGCAAGTCTGAACAAATCGTCGTAATTGTCGGTGTTGAGCGGTGCTCGGGCGATTCCCATTGAGCAGGTGACGACGCTTCCCGGTTCAAGGGCGGGAATGCTCCATTGGATTCCGAGGCGTATGTTTCGTGTGACGCTCCTAATGTCGTCCTCGGATGTCTTGTCCAGCGCGATGATGAATTCGTCCCCGCCGATTCTGCCCGCCATTCCTACGCCTTGGATGGCATCTTTTATGACATTTGAGACAGCTACGAGAACTTTGTCGCCGAATACGTGCCCGAAAGTGTCGTTACATTCCTTGAAGTTGTCTACGTCCAGAATGATGAGCGTTGTGGGCTGCTTTAGGACGTTTATTTTTTTTGAAATCATCTCTGTGATTGATTTCTTGTTGTAGAGGTTTGTGAGACCGTCCTTTTTTTCGATGTAGGTGTTTTCCCCGATTGATGCCGAAGATGTGTTGGAAATGTTCGCCAGAATGATTGCGTTGTTCCTCGTGCTGACTTTGCGGGTGTGGATTGACAGCGAATTTTCATCGTTCATGAGGAGTTTGTACGCCTTGTCAACGGAGAACTCGGCAAGGTCGGTGAAAAGCTCGTTGAATTGCTCGTGGCAGTCTTTGTCGTACAAGTTCAAATTGAAGCAGTTTCCCAAATATTCGCGGAAGTCGCCCAGAGAGCCTTCAAACATGTTTGTGAGGTCTTTTGTGTTTTTGAGGATTAGCGTTGTGCCGTCGTAGATGAAATAGTGCGCGTCGAATGTTTTGAGTACGGCAGTGTATTCGCGGCTTTCCAGCAGTGCTTTGTCCAGAAGTTCCTTTGAATAGGACAGCTCTTTCAAATCGACATGGAAAAGATTGCCTTCTTTGGAAAAATACAAAAGACAGCGCAGCAATTTTTTTCCAATGGTGAAACTTGCGGTGAAATATCGAGTTGCGCTTTCATTTGTCAGATTGGTGAGGAAGAATTTGAGATTTTTGCTGTCGGTGTCCGGCATATAATCAGAGAGAGTGATAGCAGGATCCGTGATGTCGAAAAGTTTTAGGAAACTTCTGTTCCCCTGTGAAACAGAAAGATTTTTGTCAGTTACAAACGAAATGTCGCTGACCCGCCGTTGATTGAAAATCTCCAAAATACTCCTCCCAGCGTACCTACAGACTATCTATTATAAAATGACTTTTCCCAAATGGCAAATTTTATAACATATTTTTTTTGAAGTCTGCTTTTAATTGAAATAAAATAAAATCATGAATTTGGCGCAAAAACTTACGGCGGGACTTGAAAAAAAATATCGCGTGTTCACAGTGCTTTCTCCCATTGTCATGCTGGGCGAAGTTCTTATGGAAACCACCATTCCGCTTGTCATGGCAAAAATCGTTGATGTTGGAATAGCCCGGGAAGATGCTGGCTATGTTGTGCGGTTGGGGCTTTTGATGGTCTTGATGTCGGTTTTTTCCCTTTGTTGCGGGGCAGGTTGCGGTCGGCTTTCGTCCCTTGCCGCATTCGGGTTTTCAAAAAATCTGCGCAGGAATTTGTTCCGAAAAGTTCAGGCTTTTTCTTTTTCAACGATGGACTCGTTCGGCACAGGCTCCCTTGTTACGCGCCTCACCACTGATGTCACCAATATTCAAAATCTTTACCAGAACCTTATCCGCTCTGCCGTCCGAAGCCCTCTGATGCTCATTTTCGGTACGATTATGGCTTGTTTCATCAATATAAAACTTGCGTGCATTTTTTTTGTCGTCATTCCGCTGCTTGCGTTGTTCCTTACCGTCATTGCTACAAAGTCATATCCTCGTTTCAAGCACATGCTGGAGAGGTACGACGTGTTGAACAATACGGTGCAGGAAAATCTTGTTGCAATCCGTGTGGTGAAGTCGTTTGTGCGCGGTGATTTTGAGTGCGAGAAATTCGATTCTGTGGCGGATTTGCTCCGAAAAGCCCAAGTCCGTGCGGAGAAAATCGTTATCTTGAACCAGCCAATCATGAAACTGCTTGTGTATTCGTGCATTGTTTGTGCCCTCTGGTTCGGTGGAAACATGATTCTTTCTGGCGACATGACCACAGGCGAGCTTATCAGCTTTCTTTCCTACATAAACCAAACGCTCATGAGCCTGATGATGCTCAGCATGATGTTTATTCAGTTCATGATGAGCCGCGCGTCCGTTTCCCGCATTTCGGAGATTCTTGACGCACAAACCGAATCAGCTGATTCTGTGGCGCAGATTTCTTCCAGTTCCGCCCAGCCGAAGGAATTGAGTGGAGAAATCCAGTTCAATGACGTGTATTTTAGCTACACGAACGATGCAAACAACTGCGTGCTTTCAGGAATCAACCTTCATATCCACCCTGGTGCCACCGTGGGAATCATTGGGGGAACGGGAAGTTCCAAGACGACGCTTGTTTCTCTTGTTCCGCGGCTGTACGACGTTTTGAAAGGCTCAGTATTCGTGGACGGAAAAGATGTCCGCGCCTATGATTTGAAGGAACTTCGCCAGAAAATCGGTGTTGTTCTGCAGAAAAATACGCTTTTTTCTGGAACAATCGCTGAAAATCTGCGCTGGGGAAATGAAGGCGCAAGCGACGAAGAGCTGAAAAATGCGTGCATAGCCTCGGATGCGGACAGTTTTATATCGAATTTTCCAGACAAGTACGAGACTGTGCTTGAGCAGGGGGGCGTGAATCTGAGCGGCGGACAAAAGCAGCGGTTGTGTATAGCCCGGGCATTGGTCAAAAAGCCTGAAATATTGATTTTGGACGATTCCACGAGCGCGGTTGATACGGCAACCGATATGCGAATCAGGACTGCGCTTAGGAAAAATTTTTCCAGGACGACAAAACTTATCATTGCCCAGAGAATCAATTCTGTGCAGGACGCTGATTTCATCGTTGTGCTCGACGATGGAAAAATCAATGGAATTGGAACGCATGAAGAGCTTTTGGCATCGAACAAGATTTATCAAGAAGTGTACGAAAGCCAAATGAGTGAGAATTAGGAGAAAATATATGCCGCCAATAAAAATGCGTGGAACGCAAAAACCGAAAAATACGAAGCAGACGATTTTGCGCCTTGCGTCTTACATGGGAAAATTCAAGATTCTGTGGCTTGTGGTTTTTCTCTGTGTCGTGGCAAGTTCGCTTTCCGAAGTGTTTGGAACGTACATGATAAAGCCTGCGCTCAATGACTACATCATTCCGCTCATAAAGAAAGAAAATCCTGATTTGTCGGGGTTTATTCGGCTTATCGTGAAAGTTGCGGCAGTCTATTTTGTGGGCGTTGTGGCGGCTTTCTTGAACCAGCGGATTCTTCTGGCGATTTCGACGCGGAGTTTGTTCAACATAAGGAAAGATTTGTTCCACAATTTGGAGAGACTGCCGCTTTCGTATTATGATTCCCGTCCCCATGGCGTGATTATGTCGCTGTTCACGAACGATACTGACACGTTGCGGGATATGTTCAGCCAGAATGTGCCGCAGCTGTTCACATCGATTTTTTCTGTTGTGGGCGTGTTCATCATGATGATTGTGCTGAGCGTGCCGCTGACGGTGCTTTTGTGCGTGACCATGGCATTGACGATGGTTTTGGCGTGGAAAATCGGGAAATTGTCGGCTCGGGCGTTTAGGGCGCAGCAGGAGAACATTGGCACTGTGAACGGCTACATTGAGGAACTCATTGAGGGGCAGCGCGTGGTGAAAGTGTTTTCCCGCGAGGAAGCGACAATCGCCAAGTTCGATGAGCTGAACGAAAAGCTTTGCGAGGCGGGGACGCAGGCAACAACGTATGCGAGCGTTCTCGGCCCAATCATGAATAATTTGAGCCACTTGCAGTATGCGCTCTGTGCCATGCTTGGCGCGTTTCTCGTTATTTCGCGCATGAGCGATTTGGGAACAATTGCGTCGTTCTTGCAGTCAATTCGCTCGTTTTCGCGCCCGCTTTCCCAGATGAGCCAGCAGTTCAACTCGATTTTGAATGCCCTTGCCGGCGCAGAACGGATTTTTGCCGCAATTGACGAAATACCGGAAGTTGATGATGGGCGCGTTCTGATTGCAAATGCAAAAACAGCCGTTGACTCGGGCAACAAAGAGCATATTTCGGAAAGTTTTGTGTATACGGGCGATTGGGCGTGGAAATACCCCGAAACGAAGCAGCTGAAAAAGCTCAGGGGCGATGTTGATTTTGGTAATGTTGATTTTGGTTATGTGAAAAGCGTAAAAGTCCTCCACGATATTTCGATTCATGCAAAATCGGGGGAAAAAATTGCGCTTGTCGGCTCCACCGGCTCTGGAAAAACCACGATTGCAAATCTGTTGACCAGATTTTATGACATTGAGGACGGCGAGGGAACAATCACATATGATGATATTCCCATAAAGGACATTGAGAAGGATTCTCTTAGGAAATCACTGGGAATGGTGCTGCAGGACACGCATTTGTTCACGGGAACGATAAAAGAAAACATCCGCTACGGAAATCTTGACGCAACCGACGAACAAGTGGTGAACGCGGCAAAGTTGGCAAACGCGGATTCATTCATCTGCCACTTGAAGAACGGGTATGACACGGTGATAACGGGCGATGGCGCAAGTTTGAGCCAGGGGCAGAGGCAGCTTCTTTCCATTGCCCGGGCCGCATGTGCAAATCCGCCCGTGTTGGTTTTGGACGAAGCCACCAGCTCAATCGACACGAGAACCGAACGGCTCATTCAGCAGGGAATGGATCGCCTCATGCGCGGGCGAACCGTGTTTGTCATTGCGCACCGCCTTTCAACGGTACGCAACGCAGATGAAATCATTGTATTGGAAAAGGGGCGCATTCTTGAGCGCGGAAACCATGACGCATTGATTGCGAAAAAGGGGCGGTATTACCAGCTGTACACCGGTGCGTTCAATTTGGATTGAGGCGCGGTGTTCTGTGCTAGTCTTTCGCAAAATCAAGAATTTGTTTGTATTCGGACGAGAATTTGGTGGTCAATTCTTCGATGGCATTTTTGCATGCTTCTTTCCACGGTGTGTTGTCGTCCACGCTCACGATGGAAACGCCTTTTGAAGTAAGCGTCTGAATCGCCTCGTTCTCAAGCTCTTTTGAAATGAGCTTGCAATATTCGCCGGCATATCTTCCGGCTTGCAACAAAATCTCACGCTGGCTTTTTGTGAGGGAATTCCAGGCTTGGGATGAAATGACCACTTCCGTTACGCCCAGAACGTGTTCGTCGAGAATCATGTACGGGGCGACTTCGTAGAACGAATTTTCAAGATAGTTTATGACGGGCTGCTCGGCGGCATCAATTGTTCCGTCCTTGAATTTTGCTGGCATTTCCGTAAAATCCACTGATTTTACTTGGGCTTTCAACTCGGTGGCGACTTTTTGCATGGTTGCGTCGTTTGTGACGCGGAGTTTTCGTCCTTCCAAATCTTTGATAGAAGACAGTTTTTTGGACGAGAAGAAATTTCTGAATCCCTCTTCGCCGAAGAAAAGACCGCGAACGCCAATGTTCATTTCATAAGGCTCTTTCAAAAATTGGTATGCCAGCGACGAATTGGCGAATTTCCAAAAGTGCTCGGTATTTTCAAACAAGTAGGGGACTCCAAAAAGCCCGCATTTTTCGCAGCCGAATTCTGCCAAATCATTCGGCGAAATTCTAACGATGTCCACGAGGCTTTTTCCAGCAATCATTTCTTCAAGGATTTGGTTTTGGTTTCCCAGTATGCCATCGTACTGAATGTTTATGATGATTTTTTCCTGGGACAGTTCCGCGACTTTCGCCTTGAACGCCCTGTCCATCAAACCCGATATGGTGACGGCAGGGTTCACCTCCGCCATGAAAAGAACGAGCCTGTCATTGTCCTGTGCTTTTTCTTCTTCTTTTCTGCATGATGAAAAGAGGGCGAGCGAAATCAATAATAGTGAAATAAATGATTTTTTTTTCATAGTTCCTTTTATAGAAGTCTCCGAACACCTCTATTATATAAGCAAGAAAAAAATATGGGAATGGGGCTGTCCTAGAAGAAGTGTCATGCTGATCCTGAATCAAGTTCAGGATGACAGTTCCAGCATCTACGCTATCTGCAGCGTTGAGATTCCGAAACGAGCTTGGAATGACACTGCTAACAGAACTTTTTAGACAGCCCCATAATTTTGAAATGGGGCGTATAAAATCAAATAGCCTAATTTTTTGTTCTAATTGTGACTTTGAGGCTTTATGAATACTTTCAATGTAGATTCAGAGTGAATAAATGCGCATATAGTATTCTGATGATGTGCTGGTTGGCACTTTATTGACAAATTGCTTGCCGCAATTTGCATAATTCTGAAACTGTTTTCAGTTTTTTTGGAGGAATGATTATGACAATTTCAAATGGATTCAAATCAACGACTTTTGCTGCTGCTGCGTTGTGTTTTGTGATGGCTGCGGGCTATGCGTCGGCACGTCCGCATGGAACTGATGACCGCGATTTTCCGCCGCGCATGGAGGCGCAAAAAGATGATGGCAGAATCAGGAAGGTGGGAAAAGTCGTGGAGCTGCAACTTGATGTAGATACGGATACGCTCTCGGCAACGGTGGCTGTGGGCACAATCAACAAACCGGAATTCCCTAAAAAAGGCGAAAAGGCTGAAAAATCACAGACATCCGAAGCGGCGGCTGAGACAAAAAATGCGGAGCCGAAGCGGAAGGGCGAAAAACGTCCAGATTTCATTACGCTGAGCGACGAAAAAGTAAAAATCGACTTGAATGATGATGTAAAAGTGATTGGCATTAGACCGCCGTTTGAGCGACAGGGCAGGGAAGAGCCGCGTGGTGGCTGCTCCTGCTGTGGAAACAACGCCGGGCGAAAGCAGCCGATGATGCAGAAAAAGACTGGCAGGAACGATTTTGCAATGGGAGACGGGCCTATGCCTTTTTCTGGTGGCGAGCAGCTTAAGATAGGCGAACTCGTTCAGATTATCTATGCCGAGGACGGGAAAAGTGTTGAGGCAATTGTTCCGCTCCTTCCACCAATGGCACGGAGGTAGCCGAGTGTAGAACAGACAAATTTATCATAATAACCCAGTTTAACTATTCTTGGAGAAACAAGCTTATGGCAGAACTTCGCTATGAAACTGTTTTTAGCTTGTTTCTTCGCATTTAAAAAGCAAATCGATATTGAAATTCTCTCTCTTTGTGTTAAAATTTATACACTTATTTTTCTTGAGAGGTTATCAATGGTGGAGATGGATAAATTCGATTTCACTATCGAACAACTTGGTGAATGCAAAGTACCTTCCCCAATCGAACTATCTAAAGTTCATGGAGAATTCAGGGCGAACTATGTGAAAGACACATCATTTGTTCGCAACAGCATTAATGTTTTTGAAGACAATTATCGTGAAAACAATCTCGATCCTTCAAATCTTATGCAAAAAGCAGGCCCCCGTGAATATATTTATTTCAACCCGGCACACGTCACAGCGGGAATCTGCACATGTGGAGGTCTTTGCCCGGGTCTCAATGACGTTATCCGCGCAATTGTCCGCTGTCTGTATAATCGCTACGGTGTAAAGAGAATCAAGGGATTCCGCTTCGGCTTCAAGGGATTTTTCTCCGAGTCGGGCTACAACACGGTTGATTTGACTCCAGATTTGGTTGACGACATCCATAAAATCGGTGGTTCGTTCCTTGGAACAAGCCGTGGCGGTGGAAACCGCGTGAACGACATAGTGGATGCGGTTGAGTCTTTGAGCATAAACATGCTTTTTATCATCGGAGGCGACGGAACGCAGCGCGGCTCCCTGGACATTGCCAACGAAGTTGCGCGGCGCGGGCTTAAAGTCGCAGTTGTTGGAATCCCCAAGACGGTTGACAACGACCTTGCGCTTATTGACCGCTCCTTCGGATTTGAGACGGCTGTTCAGAAAGCGAAGGAGGCTGTTGCCGCAATCCACATGGAAGCGCACTCGCAGGTGAACGGAATTGGTCTCGTGAAGCTCATGGGACGCGAATCAGGATTTATTGCCACGGCAACTGCCCTTGCAAGCCATGAGACAAATTTCTGCCTTATCCCTGAAGTGCCTTTTGACCTTGACGGCCCGAACGGATTCTTGAACCATCTTGAGGCGCGAATCAACAGAAGCCACCATGCCGTCGTCATCGTCGCCGAGGGCGCAGGGCAGGAGCATCTGCAATCGACGAACGAAAAGGATGCGTCGGGAAACAAAAAACTCTCGGACATCGGTATTTTCCTGAAGGACAAAATCAACGAGTATTTTGCGAACAAGGGCATCCACATCAACTTGAAGTATGTTGACCCGAGCTATCAGGTTCGTTCTGCCGTCACCACGGCAAACGATTCGGTCTATTGCGAGCGTTTGGGAAACAATGCGGTTCATGCGGCTATGGCTGGAAAGACAAAGTGCGTCGTTGGTCTTGTTCACGACAAGTATGTGTACATTCCGATTACAGAAGTTACACGCAAGCGCAATACGGTTGATCCTGAGGGTGCATTGTGGCGTGATGCGCTTGACGCTATCAGCCAGCCGATTTTGATGGTAAACAACCTGTCGTCGCTTGAAGAGCGAATGTTGAAATAGTAAAATCTTTATCAATTTATTTTTAAATAACAAGGAGAATCGTAATGGCTGACGAAAAAGCAGAACTTACAGAACCTCAGAAAGAAATCAACGGCTTGGTTGAACGTGCTCAGAAAGCACTGGAAGAATACGCAAGCTTTGATCAGGAAAAAATCGACTACATCGTGGCAAAGGCGAGCGTCGCGGCACTTGACCATCACGGTTCTTTGGCGCAGCTTGCAGTTGAGGAGACTCGGCGCGGTGTCTTTGAGGACAAGGCGACGAAAAACCTTTTCGCGTGTGAATATGTTGTGAATCACATGAGACACTTGAAGACTGTCGGTGTTGTGGAAGACGATGATGTTACGGGAATCGTGAAAATTGCTGAACCTGTTGGCGTTGTGGCTGGTCTTACTCCTGTTACTAACCCGACTTCTACGGCTATTTTCAAGGCTCTTATTTGTCTCAAGACTAGAAACCCAATCATCTTCTCGTTCCACCCGAGCGCAATCAAATGCTCCATCGCGGCTGCAAAAGTCGTGTATGATGCAGCTGTTGCCGCCGGCGCACCAAAAAATTGTATTCAGTGGATTGAGCAGCCGTCAATGGAGAAAACGAACCTCTTGATTGGTCACGAGGGCGTTGCGACGATTCTTGCGACTGGTGGAAACGCTATGGTTCGTTCAGCTTACTCTCAGGGAAAGCCTGCACTCGGAGTTGGTGCTGGTAATGTTCCTGCGTATGTTGAAAAATCATGCGACCTCAAGCAGGCTGTGAACGACATTGTTATGTCAAAGGCGTTCGACAACGGCATGATTTGTGCTTCTGAGCAGGGCGCAATCATCGACAAAGAAATCTACGACGAGGCAATTTCCCTCTTCAAAGAATACAGAGCATATTTGTGTTCTGCAAAAGAGAAGAAAATGCTCGAAAAATATATGTTTGGTGTGGACGGCGACCCGAGCGTTGCAAAGCTCAACCCGGATGTTGTTGGTATGAATCCGGTTGTGCTTGCAAAGAACGCAGGATTCGATATTCCGGCTCGCACGAGCATTATTCTTGCTGAATGTAAGGATGTCGGACCGCAGGAATGTCTTACCCGCGAAAAACTTTCTCCTGTTCTTGCAGTGCTCAAGGCTACGTCAACTGATGACGGTCTCAAGAAGGCAAAAGGCTTTGTCACATTCAACGGTCTCGGTCACTCTGCCGCAATCCACACGAAGAACAAGGAACTTGCTGAGAAATTCGGCGACATCGTTCCTGCAATCCGCGTAATCTGGAACTCGCCGTCAACATTCGGTGGAATCGGAAACGTATACAACTCGTTCATTCCTTCTTTGACGCTTGGTTGTGGTTCATATGGACACAACTCTACGGACGACAACGTAAGCGCAATCAATCTTTTGAACATCAAGAAATTGGGAAGGAGACGAAATAACATGCAGTGGTTCAAAGTTCCAGCAAAAATATTCTTCGAGCGGGATTCAATCGAATATCTCCACCAGATGAAAGGTGCACACAAGGTTGTCATCGTAACTGACCGCTCAATGGTTGACCTCGGCTTTGTGGATAAAATCACCGACCAGCTCAAACTCCGCCGAGACCCAGTTCAGTATCAGCTCTTCTGCGACGTTGAGCCGGATCCGTCAATTCAGACTGTGCGCGAAGGCGTTGAGCTTATGCGCTCGTTCCAGCCTGACACAATCATTGCCCTTGGTGGTGGTTCTTCAATGGACTGCGCAAAGGGAATGTGGCTCTTCTACGAGAATCCTGAAGTCGATTTCAATGACCTCAAACAGAAGTTCATGGACATCAGGAAGCGTGCGTTCCGCTATCCGAACCTCGGGCAGAAGGCGCAGCTTGTTTGTATTCCGACCACCTCGGGAACAGGCTCGGAAGTGACGCCGTTCGCGGTCATCACGGACAAGGAAGAGCACAAGAAGTATCCGCTCGCGGACTATTCGCTCACTCCGACAATCGCAATTGTTGACCCGACGTTCACATACAGCCTTCCAAAGAAGATTGTTGCCGACACTGGTATGGACGTTCTCACCCATGCGACAGAGGCTTATGTCTCAACTATGGCTAACGACTACACGGATGGTCTTTGTATTCAGGCAATCAAGATGGTGTTCCAGTACCTTGAGCGCTCTTACAACAATGGTGCTGCCGATACCGAAGCAAAAGAGAAGATGCACAACGCTTCTTGCTTGGCTGGTATGGCGTTCGCAAATGCGTTCCTCGGTATGAACCACTCAATGGCACATAAAATCGGTGGTGAGTTCCATGTTCCACACGGGCGCGCGAATGCAATCCTCTTGCCGTTCACTATTCGCTACAACGGAACTCAGCCAGACAAGCTTTCAACATGGCCAAAGTACAACCACTACAAGGCTGCTGAACGCTATGCAGAGCTTGCTCGTATGCTTGGCTTGCCGGCTTCTACAACAGCAGAAGGCGTTGAATCTTACGCAAAGGCTTGTGGAGAGCTTGGAAAACGGCTTGGAATCGCTATGAATTTCCAGAGTCAGGGATTGGACGAGAAAGCGTATCTTGATGCGTTGGATAAACTTGCGTTCCTTGCATTCGAGGATCAGTGCTCTCCGGTCAATCCGCGCGTTCCGCTTGTTGAGGATATGAAACAGATTCTCAAAGAGGCATACTACACAAAGGAATTCCTTGCAGAGTAAATTGTTCTGCCTGAGCGAGAATTAGTCCAATTCTCGCTTAGCAACAAAGCCCTGAATGGTGTTTAAAAACATTGTTCGGGGCTTTTTTTTGATTCAGTGAAAATTGTTTTACGCAAAAAAAACTCCCCGAAATGGGGAGCCTTGTTTTAAGAAGTCTACCAGCGGTAGTGCGCAAACGCTTTGTTTGCCTCTGCCATTCTGTGCGTATCTTCCTTCTTCTTGTAAGCAGAACCTGTTGAGTTGAATGCATCGAGCAATTCAGCGGCAAGTGTATCTGCCATTCCGTGACCGCTTCTGTTGCGGGCAGCTGCAATAATCCATCTCATTGCGAGAGCTTCTTTGCGAGCGTCGCGGATTTCAACTGGAACCTGATATGTTGCACCACCAACGCGGCGAGATTTAACCTCGACGAGCGGTTTTACGTTGTCAAGTGCTTTCAAGAACACTTCCAATGGATTCTTGTCAGTCTTTGCTTTGAGCTGCTCCATTGCTTTGTAGATAATCTTTGTGCAAGTATCTTTTTTTCCGTCCAACATCATTCTCAAAACGAATTTTGTAACGACGGGGCTATTGTATTTTGTATCCGGTACAATCGGACGATTTACTGACTTCTTATGTCTTCCCATAGTAATCTCCCTACATTTGTTTTTTGGTTGCTATTAAGCCTTTGGCTTTTTAGCACCATACTTAGAACGAGAGCGTTTTCGACCGTCTACACCAAGTGTATCTTTTGTACCACGGATGATATGGTAGCGAACACCAGGAAGATCCTTAACACGACCACCACGGATAAGCACAACTGAGTGTTCCTGCAAATTGTGTCCAATACCTGGAATGTATGCAGTAACTTCAATACCATTACTCAAGCGCACACGAGCAACCTTTCTGAGGGCTGAGTTTGGTTTTTTTGGAGTGACAGTCATTACACGAGTGCAAACGCCACGCTTCTGTGGGCAAGACTCAAGAGCTGGAGCTTTGGTCTGGTTTGCTAATGTCTGTCTTCCTTTACGGATCAACTGATTAATTGTAGGCATCGCCTATTCTCCTATTTTATTGCCGGCAGCACTCCGGACAAAGTTAACAATGCTAGAAATCGCTAAAAATCTGTTAGAGATTTTTGTATCTTAACAAATTTTCTTTTTTTTAGTCAACTAGACTTGTTCGGAAACTGACAGTTTAATCGCCAGTTTCCGAACAAATTCTATTCTTCGCCTGAGGAAGATTCATAGAACTCATCAAATGAAGAATTTGCAAGTTCTTTTTCCTCTTGGCGACGCTGGATGATTTCTGCCATCTGAACATCAAGGTCTTTGTCAGAACCATCGAAGAGCTTCACGTTCTTGTAGTTCCTGATACCTGTTCCCGCAGGAATCATGTGACCGATGATGATATTTTCCTTCAAGCCGTGCAGGTTATCGATTTTTCCAGCAATAGCGGCGTTAGTAAGAACTTTCGTTGTTTCCTGGAACGAAGCCGCAGATATGAACGAATCGGCAGCAAGAGCCGCTTTCGTGATTCCCTGGAACATCGGGCATGCAACAGCCGGCTGACCACCATCTGCAACAACGCGCTGATTTTCCTCATGGAAATGATATTTGTCAACCTGCTCGCCGAAGATGAATTTTGTATCTCCGACTTCCCGAACCTCAACTTTGCGGAGCATCTGGCGCACAATGACACCAATGTGCTTGTCGTCGATTGCAACGCCCTGCGCCGAGTATACGGCCTGGATTTCGTTCATCAAGTATTCTTGGAGCGCATTCTCGCCCAAAATGTCAAGAATGTCGTGTGCACTGGGTGAACCGTCGCACAGCTGCTCTCCTGCTTTCACTTCATCGCCGTCACGGACAAGCATACGGCGCGCAATTGGAACAAGGTGCTCGAATTTCTTGCCGTACTTGTCCTCAACGATAACGACGCGTTTGCCTTTCGTGATTCCGCTGAACCTGACTGTTCCCGAGATTTTTGACAAAATGCACGGAATCTTCGGCTTGCGGGCTTCAAACAATTCAGAAACACGTGGCAAACCACCAGTGATGTCGCTTGTTTTTGCCGCAGCCATTGCGATTTTTGCAAGAATCTGTCCTGCTTTCACGCTCTCGCCGTCTTCAACGCTCAAGACCGTTCCTGCCGGCAAGTAGTAGTTTCCAAGCGTGTTACCAGCTTCATCCGTAATTCTGATACACGGCTGCTTTACATCAAGATGCAAATCGCTGATGTGCCGCTCGATTTTACCCGTGTTCGTATCGACTTCTTCTTCAAGCGTTGAACCTGGGATAATATCATCGAAGTGAACATATCCGTCATCTTCTGCGATAATCGGCTCTGAGTATGGGTCGAATGTTCCGATTGTCTCGTTTGCCTTAACAATCTGGCCTTCTTTTACCAAGATGGTTGAACCGTTTGAAATCTCGATTCTCTGCTCGTTTCCAAGAAGATACAGCTTGTTTCCATCGATTTTGACCGTTCCGTTTGAAGAAGCAACTATGTCGCCGTCTTTTTTTGCAATGAGCACGGAGCCTTTCAAAACCCTGTTTTCGTTCTGGACTTTTACATCGTCCTTTGCGGCAATGTCGAATGTATCGATTATGCGTGTTGCCGTCATTTCACCTTTACGAGTGAACAAAACAGCTCCGTTTTCTGCCGGAACAGAATGTCCTTTGATTTCTCCGATGAATACTGGATATTTCTGGACGATTTTGTTCTCTTCCGTGTCTTTTGAAGCCGTACCACCAACGTGGAACGTACGCATCGTAAGCTGTGTACCAGGCTGTCCGATTGACTGAGCCGCAATGACACCCACTGCTTCACCGATTTCTACAAGTTTGTTGCGCGCAAGGTTCTTTCCGTAGCACTTGACGCATACTCCATGCTCTGATTCACATGTCAACACCGTGCGGAGTTTGACTTTCTCAACGCCAGCGTCATCGATTTTCTTTGCGATGTCGTCTGTAATGTACTCGTTTACGTCGCAAAGGAGTTCGCCTGTTACAGGATGGATGACGCGCTCAATTGGGAAGTGTCCAGAAATGCGTTTTCCAAGAGGAATCTTGATTTCATCGCCTTCTTTGATTGCTGTGTAGTCAATACCGTTGATTGTACCGCAGTCCTCTTCGTTGATAACGACATCCTGGGCAACATCGACAAGACGACGGGTCATGTAACCAGCGTCAGCCGTTTTCAAAGCCGTATCTGTAAGACCTTTGCGGGCACCGTTTGATGAAATGAAGTATTCGATGACCGAAAGTCCTTCCTTGAAGTTTGAGCGGACTGGAAGTTCGATGATGTCGCCATTCGGTTTAGCCATCAAACCACGCATAGCCGCCAGCTGAGAAATCTGCTTCTTTGAACCACGGGCACCAGAGTCCGCCATCATGAAGATAGTGTTGAATCCCTGTTTGTCTGCTCTGAACTGCTCCATCATTATGTCGGTGAGCTTGTCGTTCGTGCGCGCCCAAATATCGGTGACACGATTGTAACGTTCCTGTGCAGTAATCCGGCCCTTTGAGTACTGTCCGATGATTTCCTCAACGGCCTTGTTCGCTTCTTCCACCATCGGCTTTTTCTCTTCAGGAATGATAATATCATCCATTGAGAGTGTTGCGCCGAAGAAAGTAGCGTTCTTGTAGCCAACGTCCTTGATTGCATCGAGCATCTTGATTGTAATCCAAGAACCCTGTTTCTGGAACACCGTTGCTATAAGCGATTTCAAGTCCTTGTCGCCCATTCCTGTTGCGACGTGCTTTTCAAGGTCTTTGTCGCTGATATGCGGGTTCACATAGTTCACTTCCGGTGGAAGAGCCTCGTTGAAGCGGAGCCGACCAGCCGTTGTTTTGATGACATCGCCTTTCTTGAACGGTTTTTCGCAGAATGAGTCGAATGAATCTTTTGGTGCCGGCACATAAATCATAGCATACCATTCGATATAGCCGTTTTCTGCTGCCATTGCCGCTTCATCAACGCTAGAAAAGTGCTTTCCTTCGCCCTTTGCACCCTGCTTGATTGAAGTCATGTAGTAAATACCAAGAACCATATCCTGTGACGGGCCGACAATCGGGTTTCCGTTTGCCGGATCAAGAAGGTTCCTTGCAGAAAGCATGAGTGTCCAACACTCCATCTGAGCAGCCTGTGTAAGCGGAACGTGGATAGCCATTTGGTCACCGTCGAAGTCGGCGTTGAAAGCCTTACAAGCCAGCGGATGAAGCTTGAGAGCCTTTCCTTCCACGAGAACTGGCTCAAATGCCTGAATACCCAAGCGGTGCAACGTTGGAGCGCGGTTGAGCATTACAGGATGCTCGCGCACAACTTCGTCCAAAATAGCGAATACTTCCGGAGATTCTTCTTCAACGAGCATCTTTGCTTTTTTGATGTTGAATACAACCTGCTTGTCCACCAACTTCTTCATGATGAATGGCTTGAACAGCTCCAAAGCCATTTTTGTCGGAAGACCGCATTGCCACAACTTTAGCTCTGGGCCTACAACAATTACGGAACGACCTGAGTAGTCAACGCGCTTTCCGAGAAGGTTCTGGCGGAAACGTCCCTGCTTACCTTTGAGCATATCGCTTATTGATTTGAGCGGGTTGTTTGCCGCGCCTTTTACAGCCCTCTTGCGTTTTGAGTTATCGAAGAGTGCGTCAACTGCTTCCTGAAGCATACGCTTTTCGTTCTTGATAATCATGTCAGGAGCCGACAAAGACATAAGACGGCGCAAGCGGTTGTTCCTGTTGATGACGCGGCGGTACAAGTCGTTCAAGTCGGACGTAGCAAAGCGTCCACCGTCGAGCTGAACCATTGGGCGCAAATCCGGCGGAATGACCGGAATTACATCGAGAATCATCCAGCTGGCCTTGTTGCCAGAATTCTTGAAATCATCAACAATCTGAATGCGCTTCAAAAGACGCTTGTCGCTTTTTGTGCCTTTTTCAATCATCTTCGCGCGAAGCTCTGCGCCCAACTCGTCAAGGTCAAGGTCGTCGAGCAATTTTTTGATTGCCTCGGCTCCGCGAGCCGCAACAAATGACTGTCCGTCATCGCGCTCAATGATTTCGTTGTACTCGTCTTCTTCCAAGAGCTGATTTTTTTCCAAATCTGTGTCGCCCGGATCGATGACAATGTACTTTTCATAGTAGAGAACTGATTCCAAATCGCGGACTTTCAAATCAAGCAAAAGTCCCATGCGGCTTGGAACAGAGCGGTAGTACCAAATGTGGCTTACAGGTGCGGCAAGCTCAATGTGTCCTGTTCTCTCGCGGCGCACCTTGAAGTGTGTGACTTCAACGCCACAGCGATCGCAGATGACACCCTTGTAGCGGATTGATTTGAACTTTCCGCAGTAACATTCCCATTCCTTTGTAGTTCCGAAAATCTTTTCGCAGAAAAGACCTTCGCGCTCCGGACGGAGCGTGCGATAGTTGATTGTCTCAGGCTTTTTGACTTCGCCATACGACCACGCACGGATATTGTCCGGTGAAGCAAGTTTTATCTTTATTGAATCAAAATCTTGAATATCACGCATCGCTGAACTCCTTACTCTTCGTTATCTTTGTCAAAACCTGAACTTGCCTTGTCAATTAATTCCTGATCGCGTTCAGTAAGGGCAATTTGCTTGCCTTTTGCGTCATAAATCGTGAAGTCCAAAGCAAGACCTCGCATTTCCTGAATCAATACGTTGAATGATTCTGGAACGCCAGCCGGAGAAGCAGGATCGCCTTTGACAATAGACTCGTAGATTTTTGAACGACCGTTCATATCGTCTGATTTGATTGTCATCATTTCCTGCAATGTGTTTGCGGCTCCGTATGCTTCCAGTGCCCAAACTTCCATTTCTCCCAAACGCTGACCACCGAACTGAGCCTTACCACCCAGCGGCTGCTGCGTGACGAGAGAGTACGGTCCGATTGAGCGGGCGTGCATTTTGTCATCAACCAAGTGGTGAAGCTTGAGGTAATAGATGACACCCACGAAAATCGGGTTGACAAACGGCTCGCCAGTGCGTCCGTCGCGGACAATCTGCTTACAGTCTGGTGAGAGACCAGCTTCCTTGAGTTTTTCGGCAATCTGTTCCTGGCTTGGAGTCTGGAAAGCCGGACACTCGTAGAATTCGTTCAGGTAGCGGCCTGCAATACCAAGCTCCGATTCCATAATCTGACCAATGTTCATACGGGAAGGTACACCCAGCGGGTTCAAGCAAACGTCAAGCGGTGTTCCGTCCTCCAGGTACGGCATATCTTCTTCCGGCAAGATTCTTGCGACGACACCTTTGTTTCCGTGCCGTCCTGCCATTTTGTCGCCCTCGCGGAGCTTTCGTTTGTTTGCAATGAGGACATTGATTTTTTCTTTTACTCCAGGAGGCAAATCATCGCCCTGATCGCGGCGCAACCGCTGAACATCGATGACAATTCCCTCGATTCCGTGTGGAACATGGAGTGAAGAATCACGGACTTCTTTTGCCTTTTCACCAAAGATTGAATTCAACAGCTTGAACTCAGGCGTTGTCTCTGTCTCTGATTTTGGTGTGACTTTTCCAACGAGAATGTCTCCCGAGCGTACTTTTGCGCCAATTCGGACGATACCCTCTTCATCAAGATGTGCCAGTGCAGCTTCGCTCCTGTTGGGAATATCGTGCATGATTTTCTCGTCGCCCAATTTTGTCTCGCGGATTTCGATTGGGAATTCCTTGATGTGGATTGAGGTGTACATATCTTCTTTTACGACGCGCTGGCTGATAAGAACAGCGTCCTCGTAGTTGTAGCCGTTCCACGGAACGAATCCAACGAGCAAGTTGCGTCCAAGCGAAAGCTCTCCGTTGAACGTAGCAGGACCATCTGCAAGAACAGCCCCTTTCTTGACCTTTTCACCGACCATGACAGTTGGACGCTGGTGATAGCATGTATCTTGGTTTGTTCGCTGGTATTTCTGGAGTGTGTATTCGTCAATTGGAAGATTTTTGTCATCTGGTTTGACTTTGATGAGTGTGCTTGTTACCCACACAACTTCACCATCGTGTTTTGCTTTGATGAGAACGCCAGAATCATATGCGGCGCGACCTTCCATACCAGTTCCGACATACGGCGGCTCTGGGAACAACAACGGAACACCCTGACGCTGCATGTTGCAGCCCATGAGTGCACGGTTCGCATCATCATGCTCCAAGAACGGAACGAGAGAAGCAGATACGGAAATAACCTGTCGTGGAGAAACGTCAATGTACTGAATGTCTTTTACGCTGCGTGTCGTGTAGTCACCACGATGGCGGCAAGAAATCATCTCGCTGGAGAATGAACCATCTTTCTTCATACCCTCTGCGATTTGTCCAACGTAGTATTTGTCCTCGTCGATTGCAGAAAGATATTCGATTTTGTCTGTTGCTTTGCCGTTCTCGACTTTGCGGTATGGAGCCTCCAAGAATCCGTAGTCGTTTACGCGCGTGTAGATTGCCAGCGACACAATAAGACCGATGTTCGGACCTTCCGGTGTTTCAATCGGGCACATGCGACCGTAGTGCGTGTAGTGTACATCGCGAACCTCGAATCCTGCGCGGTCGCGAGAAAGACCTCCAGGTCCCAATGCGTTCAAACGACGTTTGTGCGTGAGTTCTGAAAGCGGGTTGACCTGATCCATGAACTGGGAAAGCTGAGAAGAGCCGAAGAACTCTTTTACTGCCGCAACAACCGGCTTGATTGAAATCAATGCCTGCGGAGTCTGTGTTGCCGTGTCTTTCAGGCTCATGCGCTCTTTTGCGATGCGCTCCATTCTGGCGAATGCTGTTTTGAGCGAGTTTGTCATCAATTCGCCAACAGAACGGATGCGGCGGTTTCCCAAATGGTCAATATCGTCCAATGTCTCGTAGCCGCTGTATACGTTGATGAGGTGCTTCATCGTCTGGATGATGTCGTCTTTTACGAGTGTGTGCTCCTCATACGGAACGGCATAGTCGAATTTCTTGTTGAGCTTGTATCGTCCAACGCGTCCCAAGTCGTAGCGACGTGAGCTGAAGAACATTGATGTCAAATCTTTTTCAGCGTTTTCGACAGTCATTGGTTCGCCAGGCTGGAGAACGGCGTAAACGGCAGAAATTGCATCTTCTTTGGAAGGTTCGTCATTTTCTGCACCTTCTTTTGTGAACCTGATTTCTTCTTTTTCAAAACAGTTGATAATCATTTCGCTGTCGAGAGAGGGGTTCACTTCTTCTTTTTCGTTCTCATTTTTGCGTGCATTGAATTTAATGACAGAAATCTCGGTGATGTTCTGTGCAATCAAGTCATCAATATCATGCAAATGCAATTTTGAGCCGGCTCTGAACAAAATCTTTTCTTCGCCAGAGTCAGCATCCTTTATCTTGATGTTGGAGGCGAGAACTTTGTCAACGAGCGCGTCCTTTTTGGAAGCATCAACGGAAACCTTTTCCGTCACATAGAAGCAGCGGATGATTTCTTCGCGAGTTGAATATCCCAAAGCGCGGAGGAAGATAGTTCCGAGGATTTTCTTTTTTCTATCGATTTTTGCGTAAATAAGCTCTTTTTTCTGATCGATTTCAAATTCAAGCCAAGAACCGCGGTACGGAATGATACGGCTTGAATATACGCCCTTTTCGTGGTTGAAAATGACACCAGGCGAACGGTGAATCTGTGAGACGACAACGCGCTCGGCTCCGTTGAAGATGAACGTTCCGCGGTCTGTCATAATTGGGATGTCGCCCATGTAGATTTTTTTCCGCTCAATGACACCAGTTTCAACAAAGCGGAGATTTATTTGTGCTTTCAATGGGATTGCATATGTCTGTCCCTTTTTTTTGCACTCAAGTTCTGAATATTTGATTTCGTTTTCTGCAAGCTCGTAATGTTCAAATTCGAGAACCATGTCATTGTTAGGACTTTCAATCGGGAAAATTGAATTGAACACTTCCTGCAAGCCTTTTTCATCCGGTTCTACGCCATTCTTGCGTCTGCGTTTTGCGTAATCGTTGTCGCTCTCACCTGGAAGTCGTGCTAAAAGTTTCTCTTTTTGAAGGAAATTCTCATATGATGCAGTCTGGATATCGATAAGGTTTGGAATCTCCATGAAATTCTGGATATCCTTTCCATAATACTGACGGTTGATTGTTCTTGTCTTGGCGAACATCAAACTCTCCTGGAAATATAGTGTCTCACAATTTGCTACATGAAACATTTTTAGTATGACATACAAAAAAGGAATCACAGCACAAATACGCAGACCAAAACAGTGTTTATGCGGAAAATAGACGCGTTTAAAATTGACAGTTGCAATCTAGACAATTTTAAACACGATTTTTTTATACCCAAGGATGGCAGAATACACTTGATGTCTCCTTGCCATCCTTAGACGACTAAAGCTTACATCTAAAGATTGCTCCTTTGATGTAAGCTATTAGTTAAATAAATTGAAATTTAAGCAACTTTTGACAAGTCAAACTTATTTCTTTGAAGCTGTACCACCAGCCTCTGTGATTTTCTTGATGATTTCATCAGCTTCAGCCTTAGAAACACCCTCTTTGAGTGGCTTCGGAGCACCCTCAACGAGAGCTTTTGCCTCACCAAGACCAAGACCAAGAAGCTCTTTAACAGCCTTGATAACAGCGATTTTCTTAGCTGCGTCGAATGCATCGAGAGATACAGTGAACTCTGTCTGCTCTTCGCCACCAGCAGCTGCACCA
>JAFPYB010000116.1 GCA_017412405.1 Treponema sp.
CCGCCGTCGCCGTCATCTTCTACAGGGGAACGGAATGCTCCAACGACGGGCGCAAGCGGACAGCCGCGTGGCTGGCACTCCCTTTGCCGACGGCTGGTATCTCCCCGCGGTTGCCGAACTGTTCCAGATTTGGAAGAACCGCGAGGGCGTGGACGCGGCAAGCGACTTGTGCGGGGGAGATGAGTTCGGTGATGTATATTACTGGTCATCGTCACAGTACACTTCCGAAGGTAGCAGTGCGATTGACCTTAGTTTTGCTACTGGGGGCTGGTATGATGACAACAAGGACTTCGATTGCCACTCCGTCTGTGCAATCCGCGACTTCAGCGGCGGCACCCCCGCCCCCGCACAGAGCGCACAGCCATAGCAGGGCGAACAAACCGCGCAGAATGCGCTATACTGAACGCAACGGAAGAATAGCGCAAATGAAACACCAAATCACAATCACGGCACTTCTGACAACCGTACTTGTCTCGTGCGCTTCGACAAAGAGTCAGCCCTTTGCGTACACCGATGTTCCCATAGACTCGCTCAAAGACCTGTGCCTTTCGTACATGGAAAACTGCGCCCCCGCCCAAAATATTCCGCAGAGTGCGCTCCATCCCTACCAAGACGAGGAAACGAAACTCTACGGCTATGCGGATTCTGACGGACTCGTGAAGATTCGCGCGAAGTATGAAACGGCGGGCGATTTCTTCTTTGTGCTTCGGGGAAAGAACGAGGGAAAATCGTATGCCGCCGTCAAAAAGCGCGGAAAATACGGAATCATCGACGAAAAAGGAAAGACCGCCATTCCGTTCAAGTATAAAGGACTCCGCCTGCGCTATGCCGACCGAGGAAATGTGCTCGTAGCCGACGGATGGCGCGGGAACACGAAATTCGGGCTTTACAGGGCGGGGACTGCGGGCGGCAACGGCAATATTCCGCTTATCGGGTTTGGATTCTACAGCGACGAAGAATATCTTTCATTTTGGAA
The DNA here is from genome assembly GCA_017412405.1 of Treponema sp. Classification (GTDB taxonomy): domain Bacteria; phylum Spirochaetota; class Spirochaetia; order Treponematales; family Treponemataceae; genus Treponema_D. Next base: position 977 of record JAFPYB010000116.1, read on the forward strand.
CATGACTTCCGGCGAACTTGTTTTGAACAATGTAAAGACAGAGTACAGCCGTTCTTTGCTTTTCTCTGGTCAGTTCATCTACCTCGAAGGTCTTAAAGATGACTTTCTCGTGGCGTTCGATTCCGACGGCGCGCTCCGCATGTACCGCTTCATACGGCAATCGGAGGACGGTACGGCAGAATCCGTCAATCTGCGGTGGAATGGCGGCTTCTGGGACATATGGAACTGCGTGAAAGAGAAAGAAAACGCAGAGAAAACAGACGGAGGAATAACGCAATGAAACACCAAATCACAATCACGGCACTGCTGATTACCGCCCTCCTTTTCGCCTCGTGCGAGAAGAAGAGCGCACCACAGGCACAGCCGACCGCACAGGCGGACACCCCCGCGAGCGCACAGCCCGCCGAAGACCCCGCCCCCGCGCCCCCCGCCGCCTACGGCGAGAAGAGCCGACCCACGGATGCGCTCGACATCGTGTTTGCGGACGGCACGGCGACCGCTTGGCGCGAGGGGCTTACGCTCACACGGGAGCAGAAGGAAGCCGCCGTCGCCGTCATCTTCTACAGGGGAACGGAATGCTCCAACGACGGGAGCGAGCGGCTTCTGGGCGTGGGCTTGGCGCACGAAAGGAACGGGCTTGCGTGGTGCAGGAGGAGCGAGGCGAACGCCTACCGCATGAACATCGCCACGATTCAATGCCCCGCGAGAGGGGACGAGCGCAGCCTCACCTTTGGGGGCGACTTGGACGGGAGCGACAACCTTTCGCAAATCGGCGCGTACCTTGCACGGCACGGCGGAAAGGACGACACGGCGGACGCGCAAAAGTACCCCGCGTTCCATTATGCCAAGGACTACGCGGCGCAAGCGGGCAGCCGCGTGGCTGGCTCTCCCTTTGCCGACGGCTGGTATCTCCCAACGGTTGCCGAACTGTTCCAGATTTGGAAGAACCGCGAGGGCGTGAACGCGGCAAGCGACTTGTGCGGGGGAGACACATTCAGCCGTATAAGCGTATGTTGGTCATCATCGCAGAATGAAAACTATGATAGATATGCGGACTACTGGTTTTTCGGCATGGTGGAGTTAGGAAAGTGTTTTGGACATAAAGATACCGACTTCAACAGTTATAGCGGTGATGACCTTGCCGCCGACAATGCCCATTGCGCAATCCGCGACTTCAGCGGCGGCACCCCCGCCCCCGCACAGACCGCACAGCCACCGCAGGGCGAACAAACCGCGCAGAATGTGCTATACTGAACGCAACGGAGGAATAACCCAATGAAACACACAACCTTACTTTCAACTGCGCTACTTGCGCTTTGCTTTGAAATGTTTGCGGACACGAAACTGGCTCAGAATCAAAAAGAGAACATAAACTTACTTGTTATGGCAAGAACTGACCAAGAAATCTGCCTCAACTTCAACCCGAAGCATAAGAAAATCTATGTGACAAGGCTCATGTATTCGGATTATGAAAAAGGTGTCGTTGACTACGGGGATAATGATTTCCTTGCAAGCGCGGCGGAGTATAATTTTTCAGACGGAACGATTTCTTCGGTAAAAACGGTGGATTTATATAAAGAAAGAACAGACGAGAGACCGTGGCTTGAACTTTCTACAAAAGGAGCGAAGATTCAGGTTGCAAATCTTTCGAGAAAAGAAAATCCCATAACACTGCGTTACAATCTAAAAGGCGGAAGCATAGAGGGTGAATCTGCACAGAATTTTAAGTGGGGAAACGAATACGAACTTATAGAAAAGAAAGACCGCCGTGAAATATACGAGTGGTATAGCGACGGCTCAAAAGAACTGTATTGGGAAATATTTCAAAGTGGTGATGTGCTTGAGTTCAAGAGCGACGGCATAACATATATGAAATATCAGAAAGGAATCCTTATGGAAGAGTATTCTGACGGCATTTTGTACCGCTATACGACCGCAAACGGAAAGGGGGAGTATCAGAAAGAGGAAAATGGGAAATTTGTGACAGTAGCCACCCTTGAACGCAAAACCGACAGCAACGGTTATCTGATATATCAAAGGCTTTCATATCTGTCAGGTGGAGTGTCTGAAATCATCATTGGAGAAAAACTTCCTAATGTTTCAAGATTGACAAACCGCTATTATCCTTAAAACAATGTATGAAAAAAATTAGAAATGGCACGGAGGAAAACGCAATGAAAAAGACAACCTTACTTTTGGCAACCGCGCTTCTCACCATCTCGCCGCTTTTCCCAGAAAAAGCGAAGGTAATGCTCGTTCAGACTCAGTGCGAACACACCGACCGAGACCGCATTTCTGACACAGAAAATGGTGAGCCTAAGATTCCGCCAGATATAGAAACATACGCCTTTGTATTCAAGAAAAATTCTTCAGTAGAAATATATTCCGACTGGAACCGCCCTGTAGATGCGTTCAGCTATGACGAAAGCATGTGGCTGAAAATCGGCAAAAACGGAACCTGCGAATTCTGGACTGACATAGATCACGAAGAAAGTTTGCGCTATTCAATTTCATTTGAAGGAAAAAACACGGTCTTAGTTGCAGACCCATTCGAACAGGAATTTTCCGAGCATTTCGGGGAATCATATCAGCCGGACTCATTCATTCTTTCAGCAGAAAGCTATGAAAAGCTCAAATCCGACTTGCTTAAAAAATGTTCTGTCGAAGCCGCCGTTTCTTTTCTTAGCTCAGCCCTGTATTTTTGGAACGACGGGGATTCTATCCACCTCATTGCTGAAAATGCAGAAGAATATCAGATACAAAGTGGTGTGCGCCGCCTTACGAGTTTCGGGGGAGCGTACTGCGAACTGCATCTGTCATATACTTACAAAAACGGAATGCTCGCTTCTTTTCAGGCAGAGGACAAAGGCGATTATAGCGGCGTAGTCTTCAAGAAAACGCTTGTTTCCGACACGGAAAAAGAACGCAAGTACCGCGAGGACATCAACGATTTTTTTGAACACGACTCACATTCCGTCCAGACGCTCGACAAGCAGAGCAATGTATGGAGAAGCGAGGGCGAGGCAATGGGCAACAGAATCTGGGATTTCCGCCACTGCCACTTTCCGCCAAAAATCGTGTATATGGATTCAGATGAACTCTCAGCATTTCTTGAAGGAAAACTCGGAGGAATAGAACAATGAAACACACGCTTTTTCTGCTAACCGCAACCGCCCTTCTGCTCGCCTCGTGCGCGGCGGGGAAAGTCAAGGTTTCCGTCACCGAGTACGACGAGAACGGAAACGAAATCCATTACAAAGACATCGGCGGCAATGAAAGATGGTACGACTACGACGAGGGCGGAAACTTAATCCATTTCAAGACCATCTACGGCTATGAAGAACGGTTCGAGTATGACGGCAGGGGAAACGAAATCCATTATAAGAACAGCGACGGCAATGAAACATGGTGGGAATACGACAAAAGCGGAAATCAAATCCATCTCAAAGACAGTGCCGACTATGAACAATGGTGGGAATACGACGGCAGAGGGAATGTAATCTATCACAAAGATAGCAAAGGCTATGAACAATGGCGCGACTACGACGAAAACGGAAACGAAATCCATTACAAAGACAGCGACGGCTATGAGGACTGGTGGAAATACGACGAAAGAAGGAACAAAAGCCATCGCAAAAACATCTACGGCTATGAAGAATGGTTCGAGTATGACGACAGGGGAAACGAAATCCATTGCAAAAACACTGACGGCTATGAAGAATGGCACGAGTACGACGAACGCGGAAACAACGTTCATCTCAAAGACAGCAACGGCTATGAAGAATGGCACGAATACGACGACAGCGGAAACGAAATCCACTACAAAAACACCAACGGCACGGAACACTGGTACGAGTACACCCACTGGGAAAACGGCGCGGTTCGCACCAAAACGCGGTACACGGCACGGTGAGCGGACGGGCTCAAGCGACGGAAGTTCTTTTAAGAAAAATTCCGACGACACCGTTTCTTTCAGATGGATTTCACCCGATACATTCCGAATCGAGGCGAAAAATATAGAGCCAAAAACTTCCGACGAATATCTTTATGTATATCTGCATAGTTTTGAGTATCAAGACACAGCGGGCTTTTTGAGCTATTATACTGACCAAAATCCTATAAATGCAAGATGCAAATTTACGAGCGACTTTATAAAGCATGACTTGTCCTTTATGACCGAGAGCCAGCTTCGCCTCGCAAGGAATGATTTTTACGCTCTGCACGGACGGAAATTCTCTGACAGAAACCTGCGCTCGTTCTATGAATCAATAAATGGCTACAAGGTCAGCAAAGATTATTCCGATGATTTGCTTTCCGAAGAGGAAAAACAGATTATAAACAGGATAATCGAGATAGAGAGCGGAAGGAAGAACACACAATGAAAAATCTGCCCGAATTCTCCCGAATTCCCCCACAAAACGCGCAATCTGTGCTATACTGTCCGTATGAAAATCTATCTTGACAACTGCTGCTACAACCGCCCCTACGACGACCAGAGCTATCTGAATGTGTCGCTTGAAACGCAGGCGAAGCTCCGCGTGCAGGAAGAAATCCGCGCAGGGAAGCACGAGCTGGTCTGGTCGGCAATCGAGGACTACGAGAACGCGCAGAATCCGTTTGAAATCCGCCGTGACGCAATCGCGCAGTGGCGGAATCTTGCGGTCGCAGTTCAGAAGGCGGACGACGGCGTGGTGCAGAACGCGAAGGCTATAATGCAGAAGGGCATAAAGAACAAGGACGCGCTCCACATTGCGAGCGCGGTAGCCGCGGGGTGCGAGGTATTCCTTACCGTTGACCGAAAGTTGCTCAGAACGCCTGTTGACGGAATCAAGACCCTAAGCCCGATAGATTTTTTGAACTATGAGGAGGAATCAGATGACTGACACGGCGACGGCATACAAGACGGACACAATCATAAGACAGGAGGGCATGACGATTCTGCTTGAAAAGCTCGGCATGGTTGACGCGGAGCGGTTCATCTCCCTCATCATCCGCGAGCCGTTCGACTACACCAAATGGCGGGCGGACTTGTTCAGCGGCATGAGCGTGGAGGAGCTGGCACAGAAAGCGAACGCATATTCCGCAAGTCTGAACTAGGCATAGTATTCCAAAAGCGACCCGCGCGGTCGCCTTTTTTTCGCAGACGGAGGAAACCCAATGAAAAAACGAATCGCAATCTTTACGCTGATTTTTCTGACGGAGCTTTCTATGGTTTATTGCAAAGAAAAAAAATCTGAGCATCTTTTTGACTACAAGGGAAAAAGCTATTACGCTGTCTCACAAAAGAAATTTCTTTCACGCGAAAAGTGGGCGCTCAAGGTTGACGAGGAGCTTGTAACTCCGTTCAAATACCTTTCAATGGAATACTTCCGCGGAGCCGGGGATGAGTATTTCATAATCGCGCGGACAAAAGGCAAAAAAAAGCTTGAATACTGGCCTGGAAGCTATTCTTTCATAGGAGCGTCGAGTGGTCCAAGACTGGATTTGGAATGGGACTGGTTTTACAATGAGTTTGTCGTAATCGGAATTGACGATTATGGCGAGTCCGCTCCGTTTGAGAATATCATTGCAGATTGCCCTTATACAATTTATTCTTTAGATGAAGGAACGCTCAATCTTTCCCCTTACTACAAAGAAAAACTGAAAGATTTTTTTCATCGGACTGACATAAGGGGGAAGAAAACTCAGGGAGCAAAATTCCTGTATGTTATGGAAGAAAGATGGGCTGGCCGTCTAATCACTCCCAATGCAAAAGACCTGCTCCCTGATTACAAAGTCAAAGAGTCGTGGTGTGGAGTTGGAATCCCAGCCTACAAACGCTCAGATGATGAGAATGAAAATCGAAAAAAGGGGCTTCTTCTTCCCGACGGAGAAATTCTTCTTGATTTTGAATACGACAGAATAAGAGAGATTTATGAGTTGACCTCACGCCGATATAAATACAGAAATTTCATTTTTGCATTCAAAGACGGAAAGGAAGGCGTTTTTCTTCCAAAACAAAGCGAAAATGACGAGGGGCATTTTATCTCTCCGTTCAAGCACGAAGAAATAGAGGACTTCCTCTCATGGAACGGAAAATATTATGGCGTAGTTCCTTATGAATCCGGCTCTTCGTACAAAAGAAAACTCGTAATCCTAAACGATGACATCTCAAAGGATGATGAAGTAGTTTTGTCTGAAATGGGTGACATCGAACTGAATCTTTTCTCCAAGGAATCAGAAAAATTCCCCGGCAACTTGGATTTCCATTGGTTCACTGTTTCTAAAAATGATAAGACGGCATTGTACCGATTTGTAAAAGGAAAGGAAAAGCCTGAGCTTGTCATGGATTATGTTGACGGAAAATCGATAGAGCGGCCATTCTGCTGGAACGGAAACTATTATTGCGTTGTTAAAAGTGGCGAAACGAAAGTCGTGCTTTTGGGAAAAACACCCGCAGAATGCAAAACCGTGATTTCTAAATACGGCGACCCTATGATTTATTTCCCAGAAAACGGCAACAACGACAATTTTGTTATCAAAATGACCGGCTGGTCAGACGGCTCTTTTTACATAGTTACGAAAAGCAACAAAATCCCGCAGCTTCTTTCAACAAAAACAGAACACGACATCCTGTATTTCCGCTACAATTCCCCGTTTTTCTATGTGTACGACTATAACAAGCACAAATATTTCAGGCTCAACCCTGACGGCGAGGACGAAGAAATATCCTTGTCCGAGTGGGAAGCACTGCCGGAAAAATACTAATGAGGAGTGATATTTTTATGAACCCAATGAAAAAACAAATCATAATCACGGCACTGCTGATTCTCATTCTCGCGCCGCTCTCCGCGCAAAGTTTCCCCTTTCCGCCTGAGCTGAAATGGTGGATTTTTGAAATACAGAAAATCGATTCCACCGCCAGCGTGGACAAATTCACATTTTCCGAAGAAAAAATCGTGTATGGAGGCAACGAAATCGATTCCACATACAAGGGCAGACTGTATCCCGTGCTGAAAAAATGGAACTATTACGGAGACAAGTTCGCCTACCACAACATCATGCTCGACCTTCAAAAAGAGAAAAACGGCAAATATTCGCTTTTGGGCGAGCCGGAATCAGCCTTTGCGGTTTTTGACAGGAACGAAACGCTGCTTCTCGTAGATTTCTTCGGGAGCGGGGACTGGCTTGATTCGTTCTGCTGGGTGAGGGACAACAGGATTATCGCCGTCGGAACGGACATCGTGGACTCGCATGAAAATGGTCGCGCGGATGTCGATTTTGCAATCTATGACTATCAGTTCAAGGACGGCAGGGCATTCGTGAAGAAATACACATACCGCAAAAAGGGCATTTCGCTCGAAGGCTTGAAGCTGCGATGGGTTGAGCAGAGAAGCGATTATTTTGAAGTGGGGGAATAGAACAATGAAAAAGACGCTTTTACTGATTACCGCAGTGTTTTTGCTGGCGAATGCAAATCTTTTTGCCTATGATTTCCGACAGGTGGTTTTCGGGAATCACTATGAGCAGATAAGGGAAATAACGGACGAAAGCGCGATAGAAAAACTGAGGGCGGAATTCGAGCCGCTCAGAGAGCACTACAGCAAAGAGAACGGCTATTACACGAGTGGCGGAGATAATCTGCTCAACCTTCGCTTCTACAAGCTCTACAAAGAATCCTATGCGAACGGAACAATCTACAGGATGCTGTGCTATGAGTACGACAGCAGTTTTGATTTTTTTGTTGATGGCTTCGTTAAGGATAAGTATAAAAAGCGTGATTATAACTATGACTATCTTGACGGAGCGTATCAGTTCGTGTTACTGAAGGACGAAAGCGGCGTGAACTGTCTTGGCGTTTATCAAATATACTATTATGACATTGGTGGCGGCTATGATGCGAACGGAGAAAGCAAAATCTTCAAGAATTTTTCCGTGATAGCAAGGGACTCGGAAATAAAGGCGTTCCTGCTGACAAAAACGACCGACAGCTATGTGGATTTGTTCAGGGAGAAAAAGGTTGAGGTCACCAAAAAAAGCGAAGGCTTCTGGCTCTATTTCAACGACAGGTATATGTCATGGCTTCCGATGGACTTTGAGAAAGACGGGCGGGCAATCCGCATAGATGCGAGCTTCCCGCTCATCGACAAGGACAGACCGTTCATGTACACATTGCAGAACGCCTTTGACGGCGATGAGAAGACATCGTTTGTGGAAGACACCGCAGACGACCTTCTGAGACTTGAAATAACGTCGGGAAAAGAGCAGTTTTCGGTCAGGCAGATTAGAATCATAAACGGCTACGCAGCCAGCAAAAAACTGTACAAGTCCAACAACAGAATCCGCCAAATAGCCTCCGATTATTGCGACCACCTCATCTGCAAGGACGACATGCTCACATATCAGCGCACGGAATGGTATTCCCTAGACCTGACCGTAGAATCAGTGTACAAGGGCGAGAAATACTCCGACACCTGCCTCGCTGAAATCGATTTTCTGCTTGACTTCGGCGAGGAAGAAGCGTGGTTCGCCAGCGGCTACAAATACACGCCCCAAGACGGCGCACAGCCACAACAAGACGAGGTAAAATGCGAATTCCCCATTTTGAAACCGTGGAACGGGATTCCGAAGGAGACACAAGCCCCCATGCCTGCCGAAGAGTCAGAAGTTTCCTCGCCTGCAATAGAATATTATGAGGTGAAACGGCCGACAGGTTCGCACTAGAAAAGCGCACAGTCACCGTAGGGCGAACAAAGGGCGCGGAAATGTGCTATAATGAACGCAAAAATTCGGTAGACTTTTTTTTTTACATTTATATAGTATAATTTTTATCTTATAGGAGATTCTAAAATGAAAAAAATCATTTCAATCATTATGGCGGCACTGCTCACGGTGGGCGCGGCATTTTCGGACACGGCGAAGGACATCGCAAAGGCGGGCGATGCCGAATGGGAAAAGATGGTCTCGTCATACAAGGCGAAGGGCGAATGGAAGGACACGGTGAGCGCGAGCATCGTCGTCGGGAATTTCAGCGCGTACTACAAAAAAATCATGCAGTTCCCCGCGATTGACTTCTCTGATTTTGTGACCGACAAAAACGGCACTAAGTATTACTGGTGCGGCGAAAAGACAAACTGGAACATCTTCGTCATCAAGTACAACGACGGGATTCAGGACTACCTCTACAAGCTGAACAATGCGCTGGGAAACTACAAAGGCTCCTATGAGGTTTTGGGAAGAATCACGGATGCCTACAGCTGGTGGGGTGATGTGGTTGAGATGGAAGTCGTGGCAGTGCGCGTGAAGGGAAGGGCGACAATCAAGATTGAGGGCGGAAAGCCGGTTCTTGTGGGCGAAAGTCTTCTGAATGAGGCGATGGGAAAAGCTGCCTCAACATGGACGAAAGGAATTCCCGAAAATGCCACAAGCGTTCCGAAAAATCTGAGTGCGGAAGAAACTGCAAAATGGTTCTTGTTCTACGGCTCAGTCAAAAAGAATCAGGATATATGGAAGGAACTTTGCTCTGTCGAGGAAAATGCAGTGAACGCTAACGGCACGCTAACGGCAAAAGGCGAAAGCTGGTGGCGCAATTTGAGCAAAACCGACCGCGACTATTACTTTGTCCGTGCCGATGAAAGCCGTGGAAGCGCAAGCGAAAAATACTTCATGTACCAAATCCGCGTGAACGGTCAGGACGCAGGGGTCGCCAAGCCGATGTGCGTGATTAAGGAAAAGAGCGGCGTGTGGAAGGTGAAGTCTTTCTAGATGAAAGGGTCTTATGAATTTTTATATCGATTACTATAAACTTGGACATATCGCAGGTAGGCTTCTTTTTCTGATTTTTGCGGCACTGTTCGCACTGTCGTCGGTGGCGTTTGCGAAACCCTACGGCGAGAAGAGCCGACCTGACAGCGAGGGCGACATCGTGTTTTTAGACGGCACGGCGACAGCGTGGCGCGAGGGGCTTACGCTCACGGAAGAACAGAAAAAGGCGGCGGTGGCGGTCATCTTCTACGCGGGAAAGGACTGCTGGCGTGTCCTCGGCGTGGGGCTGGCGCAGGAACAGGACGGACTTGCTTGGTGTACAGACGATGCGAACGCATACAAGGAGAACATCACCCCGATTCTGTGCGAGGCAGACGGAGACGCGGGCGCACTCACATTCACAGGCGACAAAGACGGAAGCGTCAACCTTGAGCAAATCGGCGCGTTCCTTCGGGAAAACGGAATCCCCGACGACACAGAGTATAAAAGCCTTTACCCTGCGTTCTACTTCGCCAAGAATTACGCGAAGGCGGACGGAAGCAATGTGCGCGGCACGGACTATGCAGGCGGCTGGTATCTGCCTTCACTCGCGGAACTGTACCAGATTTGGAAGAGCAAAGAGACCGTGGACGCGGCAAGCAAGCTATGCGGCGGCTCTGAATTCGGTACAAATGCATACTGGTCGTCGTCCCAGTACGCTTCCTACGATTCTGGCGCATGCTACCTCGGTTTCGACACTGGGGGCTGGTACTACTTCAACAAGGACAACTACAGCCTGTATGTGTGTGCGGTTCGGGCTTTCAACGGCGAAGAAAAGACAATGACCGTCCGCGAGAACCTGAAACTCCGCTCCGGCGAAGCAACCTATACGCAAGTCCTTGCCGTGATGTCCGCAGGCGCGAAAGTAAGAATCCTCGAACTCGGCAGGGCGGAGACAATCGACGGCATTGCCTCAAACTGGGTGAGGGTCGAAATTCAGCAGGGCGCGAAAGACCGCGACGGAAAGCCGATAAAAAAAGGCACGGTCGGCTGGTGCTTCGGGGGCTATCTGGAGTGAATCAGAACGCCACAGGCGGGCGCGGGTCACAGGCTTTCCCGCCTTTTTTTGCGGTATGATGGGAACGACGCAATGAAACACAAACTCATAAAAATCATTCTTGCGCTACAGATTTCTATCTATGCGATTGGGTTTGCCGCCTTTCTGCTCGGTCGCTTGGACGGCATACACTATGTTTTTGAAGGCGGACAACTTGTCGAATCTGATTCCGCTTTTCTCAAAATCTTGGGAACAATCGGTGATTATGCGAACATTGTCTTTGTGGTTGTTCTGATTTTCGGCTGGATTGCAGTGCTGCCGTTATCGATTGCGGGAATTGTGCTTTCGTTTTTTTCAAAAAGCTGGAAAGGGCTTACTCCCTCACTCGTGAACGCTGGTATTTCGATTGTTTGGGTGATGATATTCATTTCGATTTACTCGTCTTTTCCTTTTGAGCCAAGGCCGAAGCCTGTCTACAATCTCACTTGGCATTTGCTGGACGATTCTCTTCAGGACGAGAAAATCATTTTGACTTTGATAGCCGATGATTTTTCAACTTCAGAGCCGCAAAAAATTGAGAAAAAGAAAAACGTTGTGGCAGGAAAGACAAAAAAATTCGCCTGCCCGATGAGGATTTTGAGGACGTTGATGGCGTTTCAAAGTCAGATGAAAATGTGAGAGTTTTCGTTCCCTACGGATTTTTTATCCAATGGCGGGAGGATTTGGACAAATATGTAAAACAGGATTCCTACGAAATCATCGTCTACAAAAAGCCCGAAATCACGGAGGACGAAGAAAAGTTCGTAATGAAAAACGTTCCACGCGACACAGATTTTGAGCTGTGCTACTGGGACAAGGACGCGCGCCGATTCGTTCACATCGCTTCAAGCGACGGCGTTTTTTACAAGAAGAACAATAGCGAAGAGCTTTTGGGGTGTGTCAGGGAATATCCCGACTCGGACGAGCAGTTCAATCTTTTTATGAGC
>JAFPYB010000003.1 GCA_017412405.1 Treponema sp.
AAGAACCTGTTGTCCATGTCATCAGGTAAGTGCCGTCTGCATTGTAATCAAGTTTTATAGTTCCGCCAAATCCAGCTCCAGTAAAGGTTGCGGTTCCTGTGGTTGTTGTCTGTCCGCTGGATGAGCTTGAACTGCTATCAGAGTCACCGCTGCACCCAACAAAGGACAACGCCAAAAATCCCGCCGCAAGCAAAGCCATAAACTTTTTCATAAAATACTCCTAAAACTTTATTTTAGAAGTATTTTAATTATCGATAAAATAAAAAGAAAGTGAGTTTTACGCACCAATTTGCAAAACCATCAGCAGGTTCTTACGCCATCACGCCTTCGCGCCGGTCGGACTCGTCCTCCACATAGAGGACATCGTTCTCCTTGTATTTTTTGAGCAGAAAGTGCGTCTTTGTGGAACGCACGCCGTTGAGGGTGGAGAGCTTGCTTGATACAAAGCCCGCCACTTCCTTCAGGTTGTCGCCTTCGATGACAACTTTCAGGTCGTAGCCGCCGCTCATCAGATAGAGGGACTTTACCTGGGGGAACCGGTAGATTCGTTCTGCAAGGGCATCGAATCCGTGCTCCCGCTCCGGCTGGCACTGTATCTCGATTTCGGCCAGCACCTTGTCCTTTATAACCTCGTCTTTTTCAGGATTCACGATGGCAACGTATTTGAGGATGATTCCGTCGTCCTCAAGGGATTTTATGATTGCCTTCACCTCGTCACAGGTTTTTTTCGTCATTGCGGAAATGTCTTCAACGGAAAGCCGCGCATTCTCGCGCAGCAAGTCAAGTATCTCTTCTTTTTCGTTCATGCTCTACCTCTTCGTGTTTTGAACTATTCTTCCATTATATCGATATGCAAATGCAAAATCAGCAGAAAATGTGGTTTCTTTTCGTGGGATAGTCGTTTTTTGTGGCAAACTGATTTTTTATCGTATAGAATGTACACATGGATTTTATAAAACTGACTGATTGTTACACGCTTTCAAACGGCGTTGAGATTCCGTGCGTCGGATTCGGCACATGGCAGAGCGAAAACGGGGCGGAAGCCTACAATGCGGTGTTCCATGCCCTTTCTGCGGGCTACCGCCACATCGACACGGCCACGGCTTACGGCAACGAGGAGAGTGTCGGAAGCGCGATTTCTGATTTCTTGAAAAGCTCCGGGGTGAAGAGGGATGAGATTTTCGTCACCACAAAGCTCTGGAACCGCGACCACGGCTATGAGCGCACAAAGGCTGCAATCGACGCGTCGCTCAAAAATCTCAAAGTCGATTATCTTGACTTGTACTTGGTTCACTGGCCGAACCCCCTTGCGTTCCGCGACTGCTGGAAGGAAACGAACGCGGAGAGCTGGCGTGCCATGGAGGAAGCCTACGCCGCGGGGAAAATCCGCGCCATCGGTTTGTCGAATTTTTGCGTGCGCCACATTGAGCCGCTTTTGGAGACGGCGCAAGTAAAGCCCATGGTGAACCAGCTCAAGCTGTGTCCCGGCATTGCGCAGAAAGAGCTGTGCGACTACTCGTCGTCGCTTGGCATGGTGCTTGAGGCGTATTCGCCGCTGGGAACCGGCGCAATTTTCTCCAACGATTTCATGCGCTCCCTTGCCAAAAAATACGGCCGTTCCATTGCGCAGATTTGCATCCGCTGGAGCTTGCAGAACGGATTTTTGCCTTTGCCCAAGAGCGTGACGAAGGATAGAATCGAGGAGAACGCGAAAGTGTTTGATTTTGAGCTTGATTTTGACGACTGCGAGAAAATCGCCTGTCTTTCCGACACGGGAATACGCCCCAACAGGAATCCCGACGAGGCGGAGTTCTAATGGAAAAATCTGCAGTCGTGACAATCATCGGCCGTCCTTCCGCCGGAAAGTCCACGTTCCTGAACACTGCCACGGGCGAAATGGTTTCCATCGTCTCGCCCATTCCCCAGACCACGCGGAACGCAATCCGCGGCATTGTGAACACGAGTTTGGGGCAGCTCGTCTTTGTGGACACTCCCGGCTGGCACGACTCCGGCAAGAAGATGAACCTCAAGATGCGGAACATTGTCCAGGAGCAGCTTGATTCGTCGGACTTGGTTCTCTACATCGTCGATTCCACGAGACCATGCGGCGACGAGGAGAAAGCGATTGCCGAACTGGTGGCGGTTCAAAGCAAAAAGCTCGTAGTCGCAATCAACAAGACTGACGACCCCCACGCAAAGGTGGAGTCCGCGGTGGCGTTCGTCCACTCGGCTGTCCCGAATCTTGATGACGGGCGCATTTTCCCCATTTCGGCAAAGGACGACACGGGAATCAACGACGTGCTGCGCTCGTTGTACGCCCTTGCGCCCGAGGGACCGGCTCTCTACGGCGAGGATTTCTACACCGACCAGGAAGTTGACTTCCGCATTGCCGAGGTCATCCGAGAGCAGGCAATCAATCGGCTGGAGCAGGAAATCCCGCACTGCATCTACGTCCAGATTGCGGACATGGAAATGCGCACGCCCACAAAGATGTGGTGCCGCGCGTTCCTTGTTGTGGAAAAAGAAAGCCAGAAGGGAATCGTCATTGGAAAGGGCGCGTCCATGATAAAGCAGATTCGTGTTGAGAGCATCAAGCAGCTCAGGAAGATTTTCGACTACAAGATTGACTTGGATTTGCAGGTGAAGGTGGAGAAGAACTGGCGGCAGAAGGATATTGTGCTCAACAGATTGATGAAATAAATCGGTCCGCTGGGTTTATGGAGCCGTGTCACTCCGACCGGGCGCAGGCGGGTGGAGGACTCTTGCCAAGTCCTCGCAAAGATTTCTTCCCTTCGATTTTGCTCATGACAGGCTGTTTTGCTTGGGTTTCAGTCGGAATGGCACAAAAATGATTTTCGTGATACCCGCAAATCACACCTTGAATTTCTTTAAAATCTTGCCGATAATTTATCAGTTATGGAAATCTTAATTGGTGTTGTATTTGTATTTCTTTTTCTGACAATCGTGCTTTTTATTGCCACGCGGAAAAAAGGTGGAAAGAAGAAGCAGAAAGGACGTTCTCAAATCATTCGGGAAGCGAACAGAAAACTTGCGCAGGACTCGCACAATCCAGATGGCCTTATCCCCCTCGGTGAGCTTTACTATGCGGAGCGGGCATGGGACAAGGCATTTCCACTCTATGAAACAATGGTGAACATCGCGCCTGCCCATCGTGAGATTGACCCCGGCAAGTCTGCGTTGCGGTACGGAATCTGCGCCCTCAAGCTGGACAAGCTCCCGGAGGCGTTGAAAGGCTTGACCGCCGCAAACAACATGATTAAAAACGATTTTGATTCAAACTATTACTTGGGACTTGTTTTGTACAAGCTCAAGGAATACGAGAACGCATCGCGCTCGCTCAAAAAGGCGCAAATCATCAATCCCGAGGCCCCGAATCTTAGGACACCTCTGGGACTTTCGCTTTTTTACGCAAAGCACTATAAGGAAGCCCTCCCGCATTTAAAGCAGTCTCTCAACGACAATCCTGAGAACAAGGAAGTGCTTTTCGCGATGGCAATGGCGATGAGCGAGAACGGCTTTGGCGACAAGGCGATGAAGATTTTCATGCACTTGCGGGCAGACCCAAAGTTCGGGGCAAAGGCCAGCTTGGAAGCCGGCATGATTCATGCAAAGGCGAACCAGCATGACAAGGCCATCCAGGACTTTGAAATCGGCTTGAAGCATGAGGGTACGCCGCCTGAGCTTACGGTTGAGCTGAACTACCGCCTTGCAACGTCATGTTTTGCGTCAAAATTGATTCAAAAAGGATTGCAGGCACTCAATGTCATCACGCCTATTAACCCCAACTTCAAGGATGTACCGCAGCTTATCGCCCGCTATTCTGAATTGAGCCAGAACACAAACTTGCAGATTTATTTGATGTCAACATCAAGCGATTTCGTGGCGTTGTGCCGAAAGATGGTTGTGGTGTTCTACAAGAATGCAATTTCAAAGATTCAGGACATCGAAGTAACGCAGGAATATGTTGAAATCGTTCTGCATCTTGATTTTGCCCGTTCCGAGGAAATGCACATTTTCCGCTTCTATCGTACGCAGGGAACTGTTTCCGACCTCCATGTGCGCGATTTGCATTCAAAGGTGTCCGACAAGAAAGCCGATAAGGGTGTTTGCTTCACGGCAGGTATGTTCAGCGAAGAGGCCAAGCGTTTTGCGGAAGGTCGTCCAATTGATTTGATGGACAAGACTGCCCTCAACAAGCTGTTGAAAAAAGTTGACATGAGCTAGAAAAATGCCGATTGGCACTTTAATCGATTGTTCAGCATAAAAAAAGGGGTTGCCATCATACCGTGGCAACCCCTTTTTTATGCGCTTTTCAGCTTATTTGAAAATCTTGTCCAGCCAGTCGAACGCAGTTTTCTGTTGTGGTGGCAGGAATTCGTGTCCGCCGTCCTCGATGAGGATTGTCTCAAGCTTGTCCGAAGCCTTGTTCGCGGCCCAGATTTTCTTCATCTTCTCGTATGCTTCCTGTGTGCCGTCCGTGGGGTTCACGCCGTCGTCCGTTCCGCCAATGAACATCATGTACTTTGGTGCGGCAAGACCTGCAACATCAGGATAGTCCAAGTAGCGCGCGATGTACGGGTGGAGCATTGAGAATGCGGACTGACCTTTTGTCTGGCCGTCCTTTGGCTTCATGTGGTTTACCATTGTGCCCATCCAGCATACCGCAACGCCTGCAGAAATGTCGTCGCTCAATGCCGCGAGCTGCCAAGAGCGGAAGCCGCCCATGCTGAAGCCGATACACGCAACCTTCTTTTTGTCAACCTGGGGAAGCGACGCGAGGAATTTTGCCGCGCGCACATCTTCCTGTGCGATGATTCCGGCAAAGCTTGTTCCCATGTTGAACAAGTTTGATGCCAATGCCTGCTGGCTGTCAGTCTTGAATCCTGCAACTGAGCGGTCTCCCCAGCCCAGCGCGTCAAAGCTCAGGACAACGTAGCCGCGTTTTGCAAGCTCGTCGCCCGGGAACGTGTTTTCAAAATAGCGGCTTGACCACGCTTCTGTCTGCTTGAGCTTGTCGGCATCGGCTTCTGTGTCTCCGAAAGGCTTGACCATCTTCTCTTTCCCAATGGTGAATTTTGAGCCGTGGTCATGGAGCATGAGAGCCGCCGGGAATTTTTTGTCTCCGTCAGGAATCAGGAGGTATGCGAGGGTGCGCGTATCCTGGCTGATGTTGAACACGACTTTCTGTGCCGTGTAGCCGTCGCGTTTTTCAGAGGCGATTACAACCATGTCGAACGGAGTTTTGTCTTCATCGAACAGAATCAGCTCTTTTGCCTTTGCAAGACCTTCTTTCTTCCATTTTTTCGGGTTCGCGCCGTCCTTCCAGCCGAGGCGGAATTCCATGCGTGATTTGAGCGATTCGTAGAACGTCGGAAGCGAGCGATCCGGCGAATTGATTTCCTGTGTCACATAATCCTTGCTCTGTGCGAATGCAGAGAATGTCATTGCGGCAGCCAACGCAACTGATACAATTCTTTTCATAGATACTCCTTATGAATCGTAATTGGGCTTTTTAAAGCGAACACTGAAAAATCATCAACAGGATTTATTCAATGTTTCTTTGATACCCCATCAAAATAGTATAACCCATATTTCATATTTATCAAAAAAAATAAAAAAATTGTGTATTAGTGTGTTATAATAGAAAATATGTTTTTATAGGAGTGTTTGATGAAGGACGTGAAACTTGAAGAGTTCGGCGGAAAGTGCGACGGAGTGTTTGACAACACGACGGCGTTTGCGCTGGCATTTGCGGAAATCGCGCGGAACGGCGGCGGAAAGCTTGCGGTGACAAAGGGCGTGTGGAAGACGGGACCAATTGATATTCCAAGCGACACCACCCTTGAAATCCAGGAGGGGGCGGAAATTTCCTTTGTGGATGACCCCGATGTTTATACGCCTGTGTTTACGCGGTGGGAAGGCGTGGAATGTTTTGCAATGCACCCGATGGTGTTCTCCACAAAACAGAAGAATGTGAAAATCACGGGAAAAGGCACCATCAACGGAAACGGAAAATCGTGGTGGGAACGAAGGTGGAATCAAAAAAAGAACAAGCAGAAAGAGCCTGTCCTGCCAATTGAAAAACTGTTCGCAAAACTGAATCCGGGCTACGAGAACCAGCCGGGCGGCGGCGGCGGACGCGAAACACAGTTCTTGCGCCCGAGCCTCATTGAATTCTCGTTCTGCGAGAACGTGACTATTGAAGGCGTAAAAATCATAGACTCGCCTTATTGGACTGTCCATCCGGTCTATGTAAAGAATCTTGTCCTCCAGAACCTGCATGTGGAAAATCCAGCTGACGCACCGAACACGGACGGACTGGACATTGACTCCTGCATTGACGTGAAAATAATCGACTGCTTTGTGTCCGTTGGCGACGACGGAATCTGCCTAAAATCAGGCTCTGGCACGGACGGAATCAGAATCAACCGCCCCACGTCCAACGTGTACATAAAGGGCTGCTCCGTCAAGAACGCCCACGGCGGAATCGTCATTGGGTCTGAGACTGCCGCGGGAATCAACACGGTCACTGCCGAGGACTGCGATTTGAACGGAACCGACCGCGGAATCAGAATCAAGTCGCGGCGCGGGCGAGGTGGCGACATCTACGCGGTTCACCTCAAGAACATCTCCATGGACAACACGCTCTGCCCGATTGCAATCAATATGTACTACAAGTGCGGCTGCGACGACCCCACGTCACCGCTGTATTCGCTTGAAAAACAGCCTGTCACAAAGGAGACTCCGAGCATCAAGGACGTTTCAATTGTGGGCGTAAAGGCAAAGAACTGCCGGGCCAGCGCGGGCTTCATTGCGGGGTTGCCGGAAATGCCAATCGACGACTTGGTTATCAAGGACTGCGAGTTCAGCACGGACGAAACATCAAAAGAATCTCCCATGGATTCTGATATGTTCCTGGGACTTCCCGCTGTCACCGAAAAATCGTTCCGCATCTTGAACGCGCCAGGCGCAAAATTCGATAACGTCACGATTGAAGGACCAAAGGAAAAATTCATCTTCAGATAGCAAATCTGGAATGATGGCGGAGATTCCAAGCCACACTTGAAATCTCCGCCAAAGTTTGGTCTGTGGAATTGAACCGCTAAAAATCAAGGACAAACGGCTTTGTCTTGGACACAAATGATGTTGCGGTTTGATGAAAATTCAGGTACGCAAAATCATTGTATGAATCATATGTCTCGCCGCTGTAAATGACCGTTCCCTTTGGTGCGCTTTTTGAGACATGGGAATTGAACATTTCGCTGAATTTGCGCATATTCTTTGTGAATTCATCGTTCAGGGCTTTGCCGCTTTTCACTTCAAAAAGGCTCAAAATCCTGTTTTCTTTTAGAATAATGTCGATTTCAAGCCCTTTGCTGTTCCTGAAAAAATAGAGGTTTGGCTCCGAGCCTCGGTTCAGCCGGCTTTTCAGGGCTTCTTCCACCACAAGGTTCTCGAATAGATTTCCCATGAGCGGGTCGCGCTGCATTTGCTCTGGGGTTTCGATTCCCAAAAGGTATGATGCAAGTCCCGTGTCGCAAAAGTAGACTTTCGGTGTTTTTACGACTTGGCTTGTTCTGTTTTCATACCACGGACGGAGTATATGGACAAGGTGGGATGCCTCAAGTATGGAAAGCCATGAGCCGATTGTTGTGCTTGAGACCCCGACTTCTGCAGAAAGGGCTGAGTTGTTTACAAGTTGTCCCGTTCTGCCCGCAAGAAGCCTCATGAAATTTTCAAATCTCAGCAAATCTTGGACTGCGCCGATTTGTGCAATATCCTTTTCAAGATACGTTTGCACATAGTTCCGATAATATTCGAATGGCTTGGCTCCTTTCTGCGAGAAAAGGAACGGCATACATCCGGCAACAAGTTGTGTGTCACGGTCAAGCTCAATTCCGCTTGCGCGCAATTCTTCCAGTGAGAGCGGCTGCATTTGGACGATTGCGATTCTTCCTGCAAGCGATTGCGACACCGTGGATTTCAGCGGAATCTGCTGGCTTCCTGTTATTATGTATTGCCCGATTTTCTTGTTTTCGTCTATGCGAATTTGGACTGTGCTCAAAAGCTCCGGGACGCGCTGAATTTCATCGATTATCACCGGCTCTGGAAAGCGTGTGAAAAATTCTTGTGGGTCGTTTTTTGCAAGCGAGCGTGTATCCATGTCCTCAAGATTCGCATAGGAAAAATGGGGGTACAGTTCTTTGAGGAGTGTGGTTTTTCCGCATTGACGCGGTCCAAACACCGCAACCGAAAAATAGCTTTCCATGCACGATTGTATGTAATCCGAAATTGTACGCTGAATCATAATTCATTTTACCATTATGTGGCGGAGATTCCAAGCCACACTTGAAATCTCCGCCAAAATTTGGTCTGCCTAAATATGCTCAATCGATTTTACGTGGCGGGGAAAGGCTTGTTTCAGTTTGTCGAATTCGATTTTTGTTTCTGTCACCGCAAAAGATTTATCCACGCCATCCCGTATCATTCTGTTCTGAACAATAGTATTCGGATTCGGATTCACGATAATCATTGAGATTTTCTCTTTTTTTATCAACGGATTGTAGAATTTGCCTTTTGTTTTATAATTCATTCTGTAAATTTGGTAGCCCTCAACAATCACTTTGGCTGGATTCTTTGCCTTTTTCAGCCAGTTAAGGAAATTCTCCGC
>JAFPYB010000117.1 GCA_017412405.1 Treponema sp.
AGGTTACGGCGCTTGTCGTGCAACCCCAGATGATTAGCGAAGTCTCCAGGGGGCGGCCGGCCCCAAGGAACGCTTCCAAGCCCGAGGAGCGCATGGAGTGTGATTTGATTCTGGTGGCAATCGGACAAGGAATCGTGTCAAAGCCATTCGAGGAATTTGGAATCGGGATAAAGCGTGGAGCAATCGAAGCGTTGGATTCAAGCGAAATCAGCAATCTTCCTGGAATCTTTGCGGGCGGGGACTGCGTGACGGGACCTGCCACGGTCATTCGTGCCATTGCGGCTGGAAAAGTTGCGGCGGCGAACATAGACGAATTCTTGGGATTCCACCACGAAATCCGCTCGGATGTAAAGATTCCGGCTCCCGACTACACGGACAAAAAACCGTGCGGGCGCGTGGAGCTTGCCTTCAGGAGCGCGGAGGAACGGAAGAAGGACTTTTATCAGATTGAAAAGGGCATGAGCTGCGAAGAAGCGTGCCAAGAAGCCGGACGGTGCTTGCGGTGCGACCACTTCGGATTCGGTTCGTTCAGAGGGGGAAGAAAAGAGACATGGTAAGCGCAACATCACGAACAGACACAAAGAAGATGGTTCATCTCAAAATAAACGGAATCGAAGCGAACGTCCCCGAGGGAACGACCATTCTCGACGCGGCAAAATCCGTGGGCATCACCATTCCGACACTATGTTTTCTCAAGGAGCTGAATGAAATCGGTGCGTGCCGTGTGTGCGTCGTGGAAGTTGCGGGGCTGGAGCGGTGCGTGCCGGCCTGCAACTCTGTCGTGACCGACGGCATGGAGGTGTTCACCCACAGCGCAAAGGCGCGGCGCGTGCGCAAGACAAACGTAAAGCTCATTCTCTCCCAGCACAACTTCCACTGCGCCACATGCGTCAGGAGCGGGAACTGCCAGCTTCAGGACATTGCGCAAGTTCTGAACATCTCCGAGCTTCCCTACGACAACATTCCTGAAGAAAAGCCTGTCAACAAAAACTTTCCGCTCATCCGCGACGCAAGCAAGTGCATAAAGTGTATGCGCTGCGTCCAAGTGTGCGACAAAATCCAGACGCTCAACGTTTGGGACGTGGTGAACACAGGTGCGCGCACAACCGTAGATGTTTCGGGCGGCATAAAAATCGAGAACTCCGACTGCTCGCTTTGCGGCCAATGCATTGTGAACTGCCCTGTGGGTGCGCTCCATGTGCGCGACGATGTGGGAAAAGTGCTTTCAGCCGTGGAGGACGATGAAAAAATCACGATTGTGCAGATTGCCCCAGCCGTGCGCAGCGCATGGGGCGAGGCTCTGGGCATAGACAGGAAGCTTGCCACGGAAAAACGCCTGGTGGGTGCGCTTCGCAAAATCGGGTTCGACTATATTTTTGACACCAATTTTTCCGCCGACCTCACGATTATGGAAGAGGGAAGCGAATTTTTGCAGCGGCTAGACGAAATCAAAAAATCAAAAATCCCGATGTTCACGTCATGCTGCCCCGGCTGGGTGAGCTTCATGAAGACCCAGTACCCAGAATATCTTACGCGGCTTTCTTCGGCAAAATCGCCCCAGCAGATGTTCGGCGCAATCGCAAAATCCTATTACGCCGATATTCTGGGCGTGGAGCCGTCCAAGATTTTTGTCGTGGCGCTCATGCCCTGCGTCTCCAAAAAGCGTGAAATCACCCTTGACGGCATGGACTCGTGCAAGACGGGCAAGGACGTGGACGCAGTTCTCACCACCCGTGAGGTTGCCAGGCTCTTGAAAGCATACTACATAAAGAGCGAGGACGTTCCGGAAGATGATTTTGACAAGCCCCTCGGCGTTGGAAGCGGTGCAGGAGTCATTTTCGGGGCGACGGGCGGCGTGATGGAAGCAGCTCTCAGGACAGCATACAAGCTCGTCGTGGGGAAAAATCCAGAGGCGGACTCGTTCAAAATCGTGCGCGGACTTGACGGAATCAAGACGGGCGAATTTGACCTGAACGGAACAAAAATCAAAGTTTGCGTTGCAAGCGGACTTGGAAACGCTCGAAAAATCATGGAGATGGTAAAGAACGGAACGTGCGACTACGACTTTGTTGAAATCATGGCGTGTCCTGGCGGCTGCATAAACGGCGGCGGTCAGCCGATTCACGCGCAGGGAGCCGATGTTTCGTCACGTTCCAACGTTCTGTACGCGCTGGACAAGAGCAATGCAATCAGATTCTCCCACGAAAATCCCGAAATCATCCAGTGCTACGAGAAATTCCTGGGAAAACCGCTTTCGCACAAATCCCATGAGCTTCTTCATGTGGCATATTAGACCTGCTCAAAATCGCTAAGCTAAGAGCGATTTTGAGCATCGCATTTAATGAGGTCCTTGTTCTGAAAATTCAGTTTCCGAACAGACTTATCAACAAACAAGGAACGGTAAATATTCATGAAAATGAAAGTTTCAATAATCACAAAACAGGTCATTTTAAGCATTGCTTTTGGCGGAATTCTTCTGTGCAGCTTCTTGACTCTCGCAAGCTACATGGCTTTTACGCGCCAGTTCAGGAAACAATACGATGCAAGCATCCAATCCATCAGCGAGGCGGCAAGGGAATGCCTGACCCCCGATGATTTTTCGCAATATCTCATCACAAAGGAAAAAAATGAGGCGCATGGTGTGGCAGAAAAAATCCTGCAGGATTTCGTGGACAAATTCGATTTGACTCTGCTGTACGTCTCAACCGTGGACGCCCCCGACTACACGCATATCACCTATCTCTACAACATCGTGAAGAAAAATAGCAAATACAAGCCTTTTCCGTTCTGCTACGAAGAGGATTACATAAACAAGGAGTACAACGAAGCGGCCCGACGTGTGTTTGAAAATGGCGAATCTGTGGTGAGCCACACATTTTCCATTCGGAACGGTTCCCACATCACGGCGAAAATTCCCGTGTACGACTCAAACGGACGCATTGTCGCAGTTCTCGGGGCGCAGAAAAACGTGCAGGAATTCGTTGACACGCGGACTTCGTTCCTTAAATTCATAATCATAATCGAGCTGATTTTTGCATTTGTGTTCATCTCGATTTTCAGCTTCTATTTTAGGAAATTTTTCATCAACCCGATTTTGTTCATAACAAACGAGACAAAACATTTCTCAACATATGGCGGAAAAGCCTCGGATTCGCTTCTGACCATAAGCAACAAGGATGAAATCGGAGTGCTCGCCCGCTCGCTCCACAAAATGGAACGCGACATCTGCAACAACATAGAGGAGCTTACCCGCGTCACTGCGGAGAACGAGCGAATCAGTACTGAGCTGAGCGTGGCCGCAAAAATCCAGAGCGACATGCTCAACAAAAAATATCCGCCTTTCCCC
Source organism: Treponema sp. (assembly GCA_017412405.1). GTDB lineage: Bacteria > Spirochaetota > Spirochaetia > Treponematales > Treponemataceae > Treponema_D. The sequence goes on from JAFPYB010000117.1 coordinate 3,347, forward strand.
CAGCGTACGGATTTTGACCTTTTTGGCTCAATGACTCCGGCAAAAGAAGTTGGCGGGGACTTGTACGATTATTTGATGATTGACGACGACCATCTGCTCCTGACAGTGGGCGATGTTTCCGGCAAGGGAGTTCCGGCCGCGCTCTTCATGGGGAAAAGCAAAGTTCTCATTGATTTTTATGCGATGCTCGGTCTGTCCCCAAAAGAGATTTTTGAGCGAACAAACACGCAGCTGTGCAGGGGCAACGACTCCGGACTGTTCGTCACCTGCTGGCTCGGCATATTCACATTCAGCACCGGAGAGCTTCGCTTCGTGAACGCAGGGCATCCCTTCCCTGTTTTGTTCCAGAACGGCACGTTCTCATACCTAAAATCCACCCCGAATTTAATGCTCGGAAGCATTGAGGGAATCGAGTACACGGAATACACAATCAATCTCAATAAAGGCGACCGCCTCTTTATCTACACCGACGGCGTAACGGAAGCGACAGACACCCAGAACAGGCTTTTCGGGGAAGAGCGGCTGCTAAAATCGATGACAGGCACAAACGAACTTTCTGTGCCGGACACTTTCAAAAAAGTCCGCATGGACATTGACAATTTTGTTGGCGAGGCGGAGCAATTCGACGATACAACAATGGTTCAGTTCGTCTTGAAATGAACAGAAGGAAAGACATGACCGCGCATTTTCGCTAAAATGAAACAAGTGAGGAATTTTTGCACATCATGAATGTACCTTTTTTTAAACCATGCATCGGAGAAGAAGAAAAAAAAGCTGTTTTGGAAGTAATGGATTCCGGGTGGCTCACAACAGGAAAAATCACACATGAGTTTGAAGCCGAATTCGCCGCGTATGTGGGAACAAAACATGCGCTCGCCGTAAACTCAAACACCAGCGGGATGATTCTTGCAATGGAGGCGTGCGGGGTTTCCGCAGGAAAAGCTGTCATCACCACGCCCTATACATTCGTTTCAACAGCGGCAAGCGCAATCCATCTGGGGGCAGATGTCTACTTTGCGGACACGGAAGCTGATTCCTACTCCATCTCGGTGGCAGGAATCGAAGAAATCCTGAAAAAAGACGCAGAGAACGGGCGCAAAGTCGTGGCGATTGTTCCTGTCCACGTTGCCGGAAATCTGTGCGACATGAAAAAAATCAACGCGCTGGCACAAAAGTATTCTACGGAAAAAAATAGAATCCACGTCATTGAGGATGCCGCGCACTCGTTCCCCAGCAGGACTGCCGACGGCTTTGCAGGAAGTCTTGGCGACATTGGGGTGTTCTCGTTCTACGCAACAAAAACCATGACAACAGGCGAAGGCGGCATGGTTACAACA
>JAFPYB010000118.1 GCA_017412405.1 Treponema sp.
CAGCCGCTCGCCGCTGTTCGGGTGCGCAAAAGAAATCCGCTGCGCATGAAGCATAAGCCGCTCGCCCTCCGCGCAAGAGCCGTAGAGCGTGTCGCCCACAATCGGAACGCCGAATCCGTGGCCGTCGCTGGAGGCAAGGCGGAGCTGGTGCGTCCTCCCCGTGTGCGGCAGGAAAAGAACGCGGGTCACGTTCCGTTCCGAGCCGTCGGGGGCCGTGTATCTTTCCACGCCGAGAATCTGCCACTCGGTCACAGCCTTTTTCCCAAACTCCCTGTCCCATATCTGGTGCGGGCGGTTATCCACGTCAAGGCGGAAATACAGCTCCATCACGCCCTGTGCCGCCACCTTTTTCTTCAGAAGGTTTCCGTCAAGGAGTGCAATGTACTCTTTTTTGACCCTCCCCTCCTCGAACTGGCGGGAAAGGGCGCGGTGGGCCTCCCTGGTGAACGCAAGAACCATAAGCCCGCTCGTCTCCATGTCAAGGCGGTGCACAGATGGCTGCTCAATGCACTGAGGGAACAGCCTCTTTACGCGGTTCACCACGCAGTCCTGCTTCAATGGCCCGCGCCCAGGAACGGAAAGAAGGTTCGAGGCCTTGTCCACCACGATTATGTCATTGTCGCGGTAGACGATTTTTATGCCCAGCATGGCTGGAAGCACGATTCCGCACCGCGCATCGCACGGCTCGCAAAGAGGAATGGTCTTTCCAGCCACACAGGGGCCGCAATCAACCGAAGGAAAAGGCGTCTCGGCAAGGGAAAGCGGCGTGTAGCCCAGGCGAAAGGCGTAGTCCAGGAGCATGGGAGCCGCACAGTCGCCGGTTCCAGTGGGCGGAAGCCTCCCACCATTGTACTCGCGGCAAACATCGAAAAGCGTGCGCACGGTGCCGTCCGCACAGCAGAACGAATAAAGCGCGTGCACATTTTCCAGGGATTGGGCGCACAGCTCCTTCCGCTTTTTTTCCATTGAATTGATTTTTTTTGCAAAAGCAGGATTGTTTTCTTTTTTGAGAGAAGAAATCTCGTCCGTAAGCCTGTGGATTTCCACATCGTTTTTGGAAAGGGCAAGCTCAATTTCATCCGCACAAACAATGGGCGGAACGAACACAAGCTCGCCGCCCTGCCGGTCAAAAACGTCACAGCCCCAAGGAACGAGCCGTCTTGAAATCCCGGAGGAGGCCACAAGCGCACAAGTCCCTCCCTGGGGCAAGGCGCACACAAGGGCACCCAGCATGAAGCCCCTGCCCCGCCGCTCCTCGCTCTCCCGCGTCACCTGCTCTATTTTTATCGAGCCGGAGCGCACAAGGCGGAGAACATCTTCAAGAACACGCGCGGCTTTCTCCTGGGGAAACGGCGGAAACATGGGCTAGAACAGGGCCGAGTGGAGAATCTGGACAACCCGATTCGTCTCGCCAGTGTCAACAAGCATACTGATGTTCACTTTGCTCGCGCCCTGGGAAATCATCTGCACGTTGATTCCCTCCTTTGTGAGCGCACTGAACGCGTCGGCAAGGATGGAGCTTGAGTGGCTGGCATCGCAGATGAGTGTCACGATTGACTTTGATGTTTTCACGCTCACGTCGGCAACGCGCTCCAAGTCCTGAATGAGTCCGTCGAGCTTTGCCTTCGTGTTCACCGTGAGAGACACAGAAACTTCCGATGTCGCAATCACGTCAATCGAAATATTCCATTTGAGGAACTGGTTGAATATGTGCGCAAGGAAGCCCGCCGCGCCGAACATTCCGGACGACTGGATGTCGATGAGAGTCACATCCTTCACGCAGGTGATTGCAGTCACGCGAGGAGTGCCGTTGGTGTGCTTTTCAACAATGACAGTGCCGGGGCTTTCGATGTTGTACGAGTTCTTGACGCGGACAGTCGTTCCTGTCTTGCGGCACGGAATCATGCTCCTGGGATGGAGAACCTGGCTTCCGAACATGGCAAGCTCCTGGGCCTCCTCGTAGGTGACTTCCGGCACAGGACGCGCCTCCTTGACCACGCGCGGATCCGTGGTGAGTATTCCGTCAACGTCCTTCCACGTCTGTATTTCCTCCGCGTCCATCGCAGCTCCTATCATCGTCGCGCTCAAATCGCTTCCTCCGCGCCCCAGCGTCGTGATGATTCCGTTCTTGTCCTTGGCGATGAATCCGGTCACAATCGGAATCTCGCCAGTCTTTCCGCTCTTGTACGCGTCCAAAGCCTTGGGAATGTTCTCCCACACGTCGTCCAGCAGTTCCGCGCTCATGTAGTTGGAATCCGACACCATGCCGATGTCCCAGGCATCGTAGAATTTCGCCTGCGTTCCGTTCTGGCTCAAATACGCCGCCATCATGCGCACGCTCATGCGCTCGCCGAAGGACACAAGGTAGTCGCGGGTACGCTTTGTAAGCTCGTGGAGCATACTTATTCCCGTGAGGAGCGTCTTTAGCTCGCCCAAAAGTTCCTGAATGGCAGGCACTTGGATTCCAAGCTCCTTGGCCGTGTCAAGATGGAGCTTTTCCACCTTGGCAATGTCAACAGTCCCCTGAACAGCCAAGTCGGCCGCGTCAAGAAGATGATCCGTCGTGTCTCCCATGGCGCTCAAAACCACCACAGGCCGCCGTGAAGAAAAGCTCTTGATTATTGAGGCAACATGCTTTATCCGTTCCGCATTGGCGACACTTGAACCGCCGAATTTCATGACTATCATATATTCATTCCTTATAGACAAAACAAGGGGCATACGCCCCTTGCAGAGTTCTTATATTTTGGATTTTCGCCTTTTTATTGTCAATCACCCGCGGGGTGCTTTCGCCGGGTCAATTGGGTTTCCGTTCTGGAAAACCATGAGCGAAATCTGCGGCTGCTTTGAGTATGTGTCAAGCCCGGCCGTGCCGATTTTTTTGCCCGTCTGCACATACTGGCCCTTTTCCGCGGAAATAGTGCCCAATCCCGTGTAGGCGTAGATGTGCCCGGTCTTGCTCTGGATGAAAACCACATTCCCGAACCCGCGGTACGAGCCTGAAAAAAGCACGGTTCCGTCCATGATTGCTGTCACAGCCTCGTCGGATTTTGCGCTCAAGTTCACGCCGCTAACTTTTCCGGAAACATAAGTCACATCAGTTGTATGGACAGGCCACACAAGGGACGTGTCCCCCTTCTTTGACGAGTAGGTGCGCGGGTCGTTATCCCCAAGAGCCGGAGTCTTGGCGGCAACGGTGAGCTTCTGCCCCACCTTTAGAGAGCTTGTCTTTTCAGTGAGATTGTTCATCGCCATGATTTCAGAATAAGTAAGCCCAAAATCCTTGGCGATTGAAAGAAGGCTGTCGCCCTTCTGGACAATATACGTCCCGTTCTCGTCCGCGCCACGGGTCTTTGAAGCAGCGGCTTTCTCCGCAGGTGCCGCAGCAGATGGCGATACAACTGACACGGGCTTTTTAACCGTTACTTTCTGCCCGATTTTGAGGGCGGTCTTTTCGGTGGCACCGTTCAATGAAAGAAGCTCGGCAACGGAAAGCGAATGGTTCCGCGCGATTGCATACCATGTGTCGCCCTTTTTGACCGTGTATGTTCCGTCCGCGCCATCCGTCCCCAGTGATGATTTTGATGATGCAGAAGCCACGGACGTTTTGTCAGACGGGGAATCAGGAATTTTTATCTGCTGCCCGACCTTCAAGTTGTTTCCGGAGAGGGAATTCTCCTTTTTGATAAGTTCCACCGTCGTTCCGTACATTCTGCTTATTGAATAGAGAGTTTCATCTTTCTTCACGACATGGACAGTTCCAGCAAAGAGAAAATTACCGATAACGCATAACGCAAATACTTTTAAAATGAGACACTTCATATACACATATATCGGCAGAAAACGCGTTTTTCTTCCCAAAAAAACACGCTTTGCGCAGAACCGCCATGCACACCTTTCCGCTTGGGTGTGTCCCCACATCAATCAGCTGGCGCGTAATAACCCTCGGGCTCATACTCTAACCATCTTATACTGGTATCCGTCAATTTGAACAATTCAGTATTTGGGTCTTGCAGTTCAAATCCGCTCGGAGAAG
>JAFPYB010000119.1 GCA_017412405.1 Treponema sp.
CCGAATTTAATCAAATCCGGATCCGTGCATACGAACGCCTTTTTCCAGCCGTGGGACTTTGCCTCGCTCACGATTTCATTGATGGCACCTTTTCCATGATAAGATGTCTGGTTCAATGTGATTCTATTTGCCATTTTTTGCTAATGCCTCCCATAAGAAAAAGTATCAATCCGAAATCAAAAAATCGCAAGAAAAAAAAGCTGAAGACGAAAATTTTTGTATCTTTTTGTGATTTTTTGTGCTATCATTATATCAATCAAAAAATTTCACTTGGGGCAGGTTCAAAATCCCCCCCCCTCGTGTGCTGGTCATGCTAGAGGTAAAAAGTAATGAAAAAAAAGCAGTTGCGCAATCTTCGGATAGGTGTCATCGCTCTCAGCGTTCTTTGTCTTATTTTTGCTGTTGTCATGTTTTCGGTGTTCGTCTTGAACACAAAGGCACTTGTGGAGTCAAGAGTCCGCGCCCCGGTGGAGGTGAACCATAGGGTTCTTTTTCTTTGTTCTTACACCCCGCTTTATTTTACCTATGATGCCCAGATTGCCGGATTGAATCGCGGGCTTTATCCAAAGGGCATAGAATACGATGTTGTGTACATGGACGCAAAAATGTATTCGACCCGTGAGGACATCGTACAATTCCATGATTTTTTAAAGCCGCGCCTTGCTGGACGCACCGACTATGAAGCCGTCCTTTTGGGCGATGACAACGCCCTGCTTTTTGCGCTGGAATATCAGGAGGAGCTTTTCAAGGGCCTGCCAATGGTGTTTTTCGGAATAAACGATTTGGAACTCGCTGTCCGCGCGGCAAAAAATCCTTTGATTACGGGCTTTTTTGAGAACACATACCTTGATTCCACGCTGGAGCTTGCAATGCAGCTCTTTCCGGAATCAAAAAAAATCGTTGCCCTTCATGACCAGTCGGCGGCTGGCAGGGCAGACAGCCAGATTTTTCTCTCATATCGCAACAAGTATCCTGATTACAAATTCATCGATTTTGACACCGATTCCCTTACTCAGAAGGAACTCATATCGCTTTTGGAGGAGCTTTCACCCGATTCGCTCCTCATCTATATGACCTGCTACTCGGACAAGAATGGGAACGTCTACTCCATGCTTTCGCGCACCAACACGGTGGTGAGCCATGTGCACGTTCCCATTTTCAGGAACTACAGCGGCGGGGAGGGGCTTGGAATCCTCGGCGGAACATACATGGATTTCCAGGAGCAGTGCTATCAGGCTGCATCCACCGTTTCTGCAGTTCTTGCGGGCGAGGACATTTCCAATATTCCGCTGGAGACAGTTTCGCCCAAGCGCACGTCCTTTGACCATCGGCTCATGAAACAATACGACCTCGATTTTTCACTGCTCCCGGACGACACGGTTTTCTACAATAGAACAGAGGATTTTTTCCGCCACTACCGCAGAATCATTCCTCCTGTTCTGTTCGTCGCGGCGTTCTTGTTGCTCATTTTCCTGTCGTCGCAGATTTCTGCTAGGATTGAGCGCGAGACGAATTCTGAGCTTCGTGCGTCCCACGAGGAGCTGAAGCGGTCCCAGGAGCAGCTTCGCTATCAGGCTGAATACGACGAGGTATTGAACATTTACAACAGACGCACTGCAATGGAGTACGTCAGGCAGAATTTCACCCAGAGCCAGGTTTATTCCACTGTCATGATTGACATTGACGGCTTCAAGGATTTGAACGAGAACTACGGGCATCAAGTTGCCGACAGTATTTTGCAGTACCTTGTCGCCGTCTTCTATGGTCTTGGCCGCGACGACAACTGGCTTCTTGCCCGCTACGGCGGTGACGAGTTCCTCATCGTCATTCCAAAGGAGCATCTTTCAATCACGTCTCCCACAACGGAAAAGATTCTTGCCTCAATCCGTGCGCCAATTCCGCTGGGGGACGAGACGATTGCAATCACTGCCAGCGTTGGTGTCTCAAACTCGGACGGCATAACTGTTCCAGAGCAGCACATCATCAATGCGGAGCTTGCCATGTACGAGGCAAAAGACCGTGGGCGCAACGGCGTGTTCGTCTACGGCGACGAGATGAAGGAAAAACTCCGCGAGGAAAACAAAATAAAGGCAAAGCTCTTGGATGCGTTCGACAACGACGGATTCTTCATGCTCTACCAGCCGCAGATTGACTCCAAGACAAAGAAAGTGAACGGCTACGAGGCTCTTGTTCGCATGAAGGAGCCTGGAATTTATCCTGGACAGTTCATTCCTGTGGCTGAGCGTAGCGGCTGGATTTGGCGCATCGGGCGCATAACCACGCAGCTTGTCATCAAGCAGCTTGCCGACTGGCGCGATGCTGGTTATGAGCTGCACCCTGTTTCGGTGAACTTTTCTAGCAACCAGCTGAACGACAATACTTATATTGATTTTGTCGCCGAATTGCTCAAAAAGTACAATATTCCGCCAAAATATTTTGAGGTGGAGATTACAGAAGGTCTGTTCCTTGAAAAGAGTGCGCTTGCGGACGAGACGTTCAAGCGGTTCAAGAACCTGGGAATAAGGCTTTTGATGGACGATTTCGGAACGGGTTATTCTTCCCTGGGCTATCTTTCCTACATTCCGGTGGATGTCATCAAGCTGGACAAGTCCCTTGTTGATA
>JAFPYB010000120.1 GCA_017412405.1 Treponema sp.
TCGAATGCTTTTCAATTCATTTCCATTCTTGATTTTTTTTCCTGTGGTCACTCTTTTTTATTTTCTCGTCCCGAACAAAATACGACGGATATGGCTTTTGATTGCAAGCTATTTTTTCTACATGAGCTGGAACTGGCGATATGGATTCTTGCTTTTGTTCTGCACATTGGTGTCTTTCTTTGGAGCGATTGCAGTGGAAAAGCTCAGGAAAAAGGCCGTGCTTGCAGTCTCTGCCTCCATTCTGCTTGCAGTTCTCTTCTTCTACAAATATGCTGATTTTTCAATCCGTCTTGCCGCGCAGATAGCGTCGTTCGCGCATCATGCGCTTCCCCTCAATCACCTTGACATTGTGCTTCCAGTGGGGATTTCTTTCTTCACATTCCAGGCACTCGGCTACCTTGTGGATGTGTGGCGCGGGGAAATAAAGGCGGAGCGGAATTTCGCGAACTATGCGCTTTTCGTATCATTCTTTCCGCAACTTGTCGCAGGTCCAATCGAACGGAGCGGAAATTTGCTCCACCAGCTTGAGAAACCGCGCTCGTTCAACTTTGACGGCGCAAAGCGTGGGCTGTTCCTAATCCTGTGGGGATTGTTCCTCAAGCTGGTGATTGCAGACCGGGCCGCCATATTCGTCAACGCCGCCTATGGCTCATGGGAATCGGCAAACGGTTTTTTGTTGATGCTCGCGACAATTCTCTTCGCATTCCAGATTTATTGCGACTTCTACGGCTACTCCATCATCGCAAAAGGCGCAGCACTCATACTATCAATAGAGCTTATGGACAATTTCTCCGCGCCGTATTTCGCCACATCAATACAGGATTTTTGGCGGCGGTGGCACATCTCGCTTTCCACATGGTTCCGGGACTATGTTTATATTCCACTCGGCGGAAGTCGATGCTCAAAGCTCAGGCGGAACATGAACATCATAATCGTCATGCTGGCAAGCGGAATTTGGCATGGAGCCGGAATCCACTTTGCCGCGTGGGGATTGTTCCACGGTGTTCTTCAAGTCGCAGAGCGTATGGCAAAGCCCGTTCTCAGCATTGTCCCAAAATCATTTCGGTGGGCTGGAACATTCTTTTGGACTTGTGTTGCATGGGTATTGTTCAGAGCCGACTCAATCATAACCGCGCTCAAAATGCTCAAGAAAATGGCAAGAACAGTCCTGCACTTGGATTTTTTCAGCGGAAAAGAGCTGCTTGCATACGGACTTTGCGAAAAAGATTTGCATCTTCTTTTCACGTCGATTCTGATTCTTCTTTCCGCCGACTTCCTGAAATACAAGAATGTTTCGGTCCCCCAACTTGTCGCCCAGCGCAATCCTGCACTGCAGATGGCGGCAGTCGCCCTCAGCGTAATGCTCATTTCAATCTACGGCATATGGGGAAGCGACTACAATGCGGCAAGCTTCATTTATTTTCAGTTTTAGGAGAAAATCATGAAAATGACATCAAAACAGTTTCTTGCGCTTGTCTCCACAACGCTGCTCACTATAGGCGCACTTTCCATCGCAATACGGACATTCAGTTTCAAGGACAGGGAGTTCAAATACCGCCCATTTTTCAGGAACAAGACCGAATACGACGTGCTGTTTTTCGGAACAAGCCACGTAATCAACGGTGTCTTTCCAATGCAGCTGTGGCACGACTGGGGAATCACGTCTTACAATTTCGGCGAGCATGGGACACCGATTCCCACAAGCTACTGGGTCATGCGGAACGCAGTGCGCTACCACAAACCAAAAATCGCAGTATTGGACATCAATTCAATCGTCGAAAACGTGCCATACATTGAAAGCTGGCTTCGCCTCTCGCTTGGCACATTCCCGCTGAATCTCGAAAAATTAAGAGCCATACGGGACTTAACAAAACCCACAGATTATATGAAATTCCTGTTTCCATACGAAACATACCATAATAGATGGAAAGAGATGTCCATCGCCGACAGATGGGACTCCCTATTCCACACAGACTCAACCCACGAAATGGGCGCAGATTCACGAAGCTTGGTTGCAAAACCAGCAGCTGTTTCCTTAAAAAGTGATAATCCCTTGGAAAAAAAAACAGTTTCCATGGAATATATCAAAAAATTTGTATTTTTTTGTCGGGAAAACAACATTGTCCCCATTCTCATAAACATTCCATACCCCGCTGACGAACAGCAACAACGAGGCGCAAATTCAGCACGGATTCTAGCCGAAGAACTGGACGTTCCTTATTACAATATGCTCCACATGAACATTGTTGACTACGACACTGATTTGAGCGATCCGGACAGCCACTTGAACCCAAGCGGAGCTTACAAAGTCACGGAGTATATCGGACAAGTGCTCCATGACGATTTCAATGTGGAAGACCACAGACCTGATGCAGATTATGAAAACTGGAACGAATTTTATAATTCATATCGAGAATTTTTGGTGGAAAATTTTTATGCCCACAACAATTTTAAAGAACGGCTCATGCTGTTGACCACAAGCAATTTTTCGGCACACATTTTTCTTTCCGAAGGAACAGTGCTTGACGATGTTGAACAAAAGCTCCTAAAACAAGTAGAAGATTCAGTTACGATTGAATACGTCCCCCATCTCAAAAACAATGCGAAAACGCTCATACACTTCCAAGACAAGGCGACTGGAAAGGAAGATGATTTCTACCTGTAGGCTTTCTGGCACAAAAAAAACGCCCCGAAAAATCGGAGCGTCCAAGCGGCAGAAGGGAGTCGAACCCTCGTCATCAGCTTGGAAGGCTGAGATAATGAGCCGTTATATGACTGCCGCAAATGTGGATACAATAATATCCACATAAGAATATTTTGTCAATAGACCTGCAAAAAAAGCCAATAATTTTTTTGCAGGCGAACGTATTTTTTAGCGCGACTAATAGCTGAAATCGCTTCCGCCGATGAATTCGCGGATAATGGACTGCTTTGGAACGTACTCGGATGGAGCGACGTTGAAGTTGTTCAAGAATCGCAGGAGACGGCAGGCCTCCGTGTATTCAGGCTCCGACGGCTTTATGGCGCGGAGGGCCGGCTCGACGTACACCTTGAGGACAGGAATCTCGTAGTCCAGGGCAGTGTTCAAAACCGCGTCCGCGTTGTTCTGGAACGGGAAGATGTGGAGTTTCTCGCCCTTCTTCACGCTGTCCCACATGGCGATTGTTCCGGCTGCGGACTTTCCGCGGAAATTCGCGTCGCGCACAATGCGGCGGATTAGACGGTTGTCGCTCGTAGAAATCTTGTTGTGGTCGTCCAGATTCAGCAGGGTGAGCGCGGAGAGATAAATCTTGAATTTGTATTCGCTCTTGACGTGCGGCGTGAGACGGTCGTTCAGTCCGTGGATTCCCTCGCAGATGAGGATGTCCTGTGGGCCCAGCTTCATCGTCTGCCCAGTGTAGTAGCGCGAGCCGGTGTCGAAGTTGTACGACGGGAGCTTGACGGTCTTTCCGTCGAACAAGTCGCAGAGGTTTTCGTTCAAAAGCGGAATATCAAGAGCCTCCAAACATTCGTAGTCGTAGTTTCCGTTCTCGTCCTTGGGGTTCCTGTCGCGCCCCACATAATAGTTGTCAAGGCTCAGGACGTGTGGCTTGTAGCCCAACGCCTGCAGGTGGAGCGCGATTTTCTTTGCGGATGTTGTTTTTCCCGAAGACGAGGGGCCTGCAATCAGCACAACCTTGACATTCCCACGCTTGTGGATTCGCTCGGCAACGCGGGCATAGTTCTGAGCCTGGTACGTCTCGGTGATGTCGATGAAGTCGTTGAACTTGCCTTTCACGATGATTTCGTTGAGGCTTGCCGCCGACGTTACCCCCACGCGTTTCCCCCATTCCTTGTAGTTCTGGTAAACATCGAAGATTTTTGGGTTGTCAACGAATTCGGTGAGGCGGGAATGGTTCCTTTGGTCTGGGTAACGGAGCAAAAAGCCGTCTCCGTATGGACGAAGCTCGAACACATTTAGGATGCCCGTCGTCGCCACAAGCGGGCCGAAGTAGAGGTCTGAAAAATCGTCCATGCCTGAAAGAGTGTTCACCAAAAAGCGCGGCTTGCAACGGCAGTCAAGCTGCTTTCGAGTCTCGGTCAAATTCAGCTTCTCGAACAAGGCGACAGCCTCGGCGTAGGAAATGTGCTTTGTACTGATGGCAAGATTCGCCTCGATAAGCGATTTCATCTCTTTCTCAAGGTTTGCCACCTCGTACGCAGAAAGAGGCGTGTCGCGGTCAAGGGTATAGTAGTAGGCGTTTCCGAGTGAATGCCCCACCAAAAGGCGCATTTCATGGAAAAGCTTGTTGCTGGCGGCGGCAAGCACAAAGCACAGCGAGCGGCGGTAAATCTCTGCACCGGACGGAGAGTCCAGAAAGACCGGCTCAACCGAAGACGACACGCGCAACGGTCGGCACAATGATATAACTTCGTTGTCAACTTTGAGCGCGACAATTTTTGACGTGTCAGCTCCAAATGAGTCTAAGATTTCAATTCCTTTAGTTCTTACGGGAACTTCTTTTTTTCCATTAGGCAATGTAAGTGTGATAGAATCCATAATGAAAATTATAATACAAAAAATCACAAAAAGAAAATTTTTTCGTGCTGATTTTGATAATGATTCTAGGTACAATAAACTTGATTGGAATAGTGATATTCCGCTGGGAATAGCAGCCGCCTGCAGCAACATGCTGGGAAACTACATAGGCTCCGGTCTGGTGATGACAAAGGGTTCCCAAATTGCAAAGCCCCTCATCATCACCATGCTCGCGCTGTTGCTTGCAAAAATCATACTTGGGTTTTAGCCGCTTTCTTCATCTCGCGCTTCTTGAGCAAATTTGAGACTATGACAGTGCATGAAGCGTCGCCCGTAATGTTGAGCGTCGTTCTTCCCATGTCAAATATTCGGTCAACCCCCACGACAAGCGCGATTCCGTCCACAGGAAGCCCCACGGAAGAAAGCACCATTGCCAGCATGACCACCCCCGCGCCAGAAACTCCTGCCGTTCCCACGGAGGCAAGCGTTGCCGTGAGCACGATGGAAATCATTTGGCTCATCGTCAGGTCGATTCCGTAGCACGCAGCTATGAACACGGAACACACGCCCTGATAAATCGCGGTTCCGTCCATGTTTATCGTTGCCCCAAGTGGAAGCACGAACGAGGACACTTCCTCGGAAAATCCCAAACGCTTTGTGCACTCCATGTTGAGCGGAATCGTTCCCACGCTAGACGCGCTTGAGAAAGCGAAGGTGATTGCGGGGGCCATTTCCCTGAAGAACCTGACTGGATTTATTCCGCCAAGCGTGGACACGGTGAAGGAATAGACAATGGCCGCATGGAGGATGTAGCATATGTACGCCGCAAGGATGACTTTCGCAAGAGAGCCGATGACCAGAGCGCCGTTCGATGCGATGACGGGCATGAGAAGGCAGAACACACCGATGGGGGAAAGTTTCAGTATTATCTCCATGCACTTCATGAAAATAATGTTCCATTGGTTTATGGTGTCAATGGCAGTCTCCGCCTTTTCCCCAATCAATATGATTGCGAAGCTGATTAGAATTGCCATCACGATGACTTGAATCATGTTCGCGCTGGAAATTGGGACGATGAAATTCGACGGGAACATGTTCACTATCGTCTCAATCGCGGACGGTGCCTGGGGAGGAGTGAACGAGAGATTCACCGTGGAAAGCACGGGAAAGAAGCCTTTGAAAAGGGAGGAGACTAGCAAGCCGATGATTACCGCAACGGCAGTCGTGCAAAAATAGTACACGAGCGTCGTGCCACCGATGACACCGAGCCTCTTCATGTCCCTCATAGAAACTACGCCCGCCATGATTGAAAAAAGCACGAGCGGGCATACCATGAATTTCACCAAATTCAAGAAAATAGTGCCAAACGGTTTTACATAATTGTTGGGCACGTCCGGAATTTTTTGCATGAGCAAACCAACGATGATTGCACCCAAAAGAGCAATGAAGATTTGCAAGGCCAGAGTGTTTTTCTTTTGTTTTGCAGTCGCATTTTCCATATCATCAATTATAATATGGATTTTCCCCTATCACAAAAATTTTATGCCCAGCCACAAGAAATCACATATTTTCTTCAAGCCAGTCCCGCGCCATTTGGTTTCCTGATTTCGCCTGGGACTGTATGATTTCCCAGCCTTTCTCAAAATTCTTCTTTGTGCCGATTCCGGCAATGTAGCACTCCGCCACGGACACAAATCCCTTGGGGTCGCCCAGCTCCATCGCCTTCTTGTAGTTAGAGAACGCCTTTGAAAAATCCTGCCTGCAGCCGTCCCCGTACTCGTAGCACTTCCCGAGCCACCACCAGCTTTCGGCAAGCCCCAGCTTCTTTGCACGGGCGAAGAACTGGAACGCCACATCCACATCCTCCTCAACGCCCTCGCCCTGGTTGTAACATATGGCAAGCTCCAATGAGGCCTGCTCGTTTCCCATGTCGAAGGATTTTTTGAAGCAGCTGAACGCCCGGTTCTTGTTCTCCTTTACGCCGAATCCCTTCGAGTAGCAGTGGCCCAAATTCTTGTACGCAAAGGAGCAGTTCTTCTCGGCGGCCTCCTTGAACAGCTCGAACGCCTTCTCGTTGTCCTCCTTCACTCCAAGCCCGTAAAAATAACATTCGCCGGCCTCGTTCATGCCGTTGGGGTTTCCCATGTCCGCCGACTTCTTGAAATACTCGAACACCTTCTTGAACGCAGCCTTGTTTTCCGCAGTTAGCTTAGAGGCAATGCCGAGGAACAAATAGTCGTCCCCCGTGGGGAACACGCCGTATGCCGAATAGTCGTTCTTGATGAGCTTTTCGTACCATTTTTTCGCCTCCGCGGGATTGCGCTGCGTGCCACGCCCGAACAAGAAACATTCCGCCACAAAGCGGAAGCTCAAAGGAATGCCCTTCCCCGCGGCCTTAAGGTAGAAGTCCAGCGCGGCCTTCTCGTCTTTTCCAATGCCGAAGCCAGCTTCGTAGCACCGTCCCAGCTCAATGCACGCCTGGAACACGTCCAGCTCATACGCTTTCTGGTACAGCTGGAACGCCAGAGCCGCGTTCTGCCTGTCCACGTCCTCGTCCATGTCGTAGCACGAGGCGAGGAAATAGTAGCTTTCCGGATAATCCTGCTCCGCCGCCCTGGAAAACCAATAGCGAGCGTTGTCCCACGGGGATATTTTCGACGTGCCGTCATCAAATCCACCATGATATATTTTGCCGATTTTTATCTGAGTCACCGGGTTGTGGTCTATTTTCTCGGACTCCAAAAGGGCAGAAAGCTCTTCCTTCTGTTTTTTGTAGAATTCGTCCAAGAGATTTTTATCTTCGTTCTGTTTCGCCTTACTGCTCATATAAACTCCTTCGTTTTTGCCTTCCAAAATCACTAAATGTACCCTACAGACGCTTCACCGCAAAAATCGTCAAGTCATCCGCCTGCACGTCCTCGTTCAAGTTCACATAGTAGATGTAATTCTGCTCGCCCATGTCAACCTGGTCGTGGCAGTAGTAATCGTACAAGCTGAACGTCTTTTTCAGGAACGCGTCGATTTTCCTGTCGATTCTGATTCCATCGCCGTCGATGACGATTCCGCTGTCAGTCTTCTGGACGGAGCCTTTCGCGTCGGGCTTCTTGTAGAATCGGAAAATCTTGTCTATTGCGGCAAGAGCAAGAATCGAATCCTCAATTGTTCCGTCGCACTTTGAGAAATCGAATTCAAGGATTTCCTTCGGACGCGGCGAGTGGTACTTGTGGAGGACGTACTTCTTCTTGTTGTAGACAGCTTCCACAATGTCCTTGATTCTGTCATTACCAAGCTCCTCGGACTGCGTTCCCACATTATGCGTCTTGTGCACAAGGTCCCGCGGACCTTTTCCCTGGGTCACGTCCTTCGTCTCGGTGCAAGAAATCACGTTGAAGTTCTCGTCCCTGAAGAAGCGCACCGACTCTTCGATGCCGTCCGTGTAGAGGAACAGCACGTCGCCCTTGTTCAGCACGAGCTTCTTTTCCACCTGATAGCCGCCGCGCATATCAATCATGAACTGGTCGAACATTCCAGTCGCCGGAATTATGTTCAAGTGCAGCTCCTTCTGCGTCTTGCTCTTGGAATCGTAGTGGTGCACGATGGAGTCTCCAGCGTTGCACATGTACACGTCCCCCGACTTGGTGTCGATGAGTGCGAGGAACACGGCAACGAACTTTCCGGTAAGCTCGTAGGAGCAGACCGTCTCGTTGATTTTCGTAATCAGCTCGTTTATGCGCGTTCCGTGGGTCTTGAAGCTCCAGTTCGAGAAATATTCGCCGAACAGAGTGGAGACGACTGCCACCAAAAGCGCGGCAGGGATTCCGTGTCCCGAGACATCGCATTTTATGACGGCATACCACCGGTCGTCAAGCTTCTTGTAGTTGAAATAATCTCCAGAAACGTCGTCCGCACCTTCGTAGTAGCAGTAGAGGTCGATTTTTGAGTCCTTGAACGATGCCACGCTCTCCTTCTCGCCCCGCCCCTTGTTGAGAGGTACGAGGGATTTTTGGACGATTTTTCCGTCGTTGTCCATCTTGGCCTTCTCAAGGCTCTCCTTGAGGATTTCGTTCGCCTTCTGCTGCGCCTCAGCCGTCTTCTGCGCCTCGGCAGCAAGCCTCTTCTGCGCCTCAGCCTGCGCCTCCCGGGCACGGGCGCTCTCCTCGATTGCCTTCTTTGCCCGCTTCTCGCTCCGGGCGCCTTCCACCAGGTTCTCGGTCATCTTGTTCACCTCGTCGCCCAGTGTGCGGATTTCGTCGTGGGACTTTATTTCAATCTTGATTCCTGCAAGCTTCTCCTTGTCCTTCTCGTTTGTGATGCCCTGGACGTGCGCCACAACCTTCTTTATCGGGTTTACGATGACAGACGCAAGGCTAAGGGCGGATATGATTCCGATGATGAGAGCCACCACGGCCGCGGAAATCGAAATAATGAGAATGTTCTTCTTTGCGCCGTTCACCGACGAAATGAGCGCGTGCGTATCAACTTCCATGAGAGCCACGCCCAAAAGGTCTGAGTCGATGGGGTCAAAAATCGGCCAGAAGAACGTGTATTCGGTGTGTGTCTTGTCCAGCCTGTCCTCGTTGAAATACGGGACGGCCCCGAAATTCTCGCGGGAGTAGTCGTTGAAGAACTGCCTGATTTCGCCCGGAGTGGCATTCCTGTTCCTCAAGTCCGCCAGTTTTTCCCGCGCCTCGCGCCTAAGCTCATCGCAACGAGCCGGAATCTCGCCGTCAATCGATTTTATCCGCGTGCGCCCGTCGATTTCCATTTGGTCGATGATTTCGCTGGGCGTTGACGACGAGGCCGCCCACACATAGTCGAACTCCCCCGCCTTCGTGCCGGCATTTTCGGTGATGTAGTTGTCGATGTTGTAGCTCAGGACAATCGCATATTCCGCCTCGTTGAAGTTGTCCGTAATCGACACGAGGGGGTTGATTCTGTCGGAGCGTATCTCGTCGGCGCGGGAAGCCTTCTCCTCCGCGCTTTCGATGTCGGACAGGTCGAGCAAATCCTGCATGTTCATCTGGCAGCCTGAGGAAATGGAACCGAATGCAATCTGGACGCGGTTCTTCAATCCGTCGATAAGCGTCTGCTCCTGGATGCGGCTCAGGCGAGAACCGATGGTGAGCGCGACTGCCGCGATGATGAGCATGAGGAGCGCCACTGTGAACAGACTCAGCTTCTTCTTGAGCGAAAACCTGACTTTTGTGTAGTTGTTTATTTCTTCTTCCCTGATTTTGTTTTCCATCGGTAACATTCCTCCCGTCATAAGCGCATTAACTTCCCATTTCACGATGAGCGACGAGCGCACCGTGGAAACGATACCCTTCGCGCAGCCGAATATGCCGGCTGCAA
>JAFPYB010000121.1 GCA_017412405.1 Treponema sp.
ATAGATATATATGATTTGCTGCTTGGCGCGATGGTTTTGTTTCTGATATATGCGGCAGTCAAGCATTTTATAAAATCAAATCGGTTCGGAAAAAGCGAGACCACCGAGGGCGTTTGCACGGATGTCCGCTCCACGCGCTATAACTTTATAGCATGTGTCAACCGCTATTTCTACACATACACGGTGAACGGTGTTTCCTACACGGGCGAAGACTCCGAGGGCTTTTGGTTCAGACGAAACATAAAAGACTTGACCAATCCCGTCACCGTCGAATATCTGAAAGACAGCCCCGAAGTCTCACGGCTCGCGGCTGTCAACCACAGAAACGGCTGGAAGGTGATTCTGACAACGCTTCTTGTCGTTGCCTTGTTCGTGTATATGATTTTATACAAAAACGGAATTTTGTGATATAATATCCTCAAACAGGAGGTACAGAATGCCCTACGCAGTTTTGGAAAAAGAAATCGGAACGCTTCCCCCCGCCGCGATAAGCGAAGTCGTTGATTTTATCCGCTTGATAAAACTGAAATTCCCCGAAGATGACACCGTTTCCGCAAAAAAATCGCTCTACGGCGTTTGGAAGGGCGAGCCGTTTTATATGTCGAGCGATTTTGACGAGCCGCTCGAAGATTTTGCGGAGTATATGTGATGAAATGCCTGCTTGACACCCACACGATTCTCTGGTATCTGTTCGCCGACGCCCGACTTCCGAAGACTGCCAAAGACATAATCGAATCGAATGTCTGCTTTTACAGTTACGCATCCCTTTGGGAAATCTCCATAAAACAGAGCAGGAAAAAACTTGAATTCACCCATACCGTGTATGAAATCGACGAAATGTGCAGACAGGCGGGATTTCGGAAACTTCCCGTCACGCTCGATGATTTTAACCGAGTGCGTGATTTGCCGTTCCAAGAGAATGTGAAGCACAATGACCCGTTCGACCGCCTTTTGATTTCGCAAGCAATCGAAAATGATTTGACAATCGTGACAGCCGACTCAAACATTCCCCTGTATGATGTGAAAACCGCTTGGTAAAGAATTATGAGAGCAAGAAGATTCATTTTGATTTTTGCGGCGGCAGTCGCGCTGTCGTCGTGCGCGTCTTGCGCAAAAAACAATGCGCAGGAAACTTCGCCAAAAAAGGAATACACCCTGACAAAAAAGAGTTACTATCTGGACGGAAAGCCTGAATTTATGGGCAGGGCGATGAATTTCGCATATCAGGAGTATTCAGGCTTCAAGACACCAGTTCTGACATATCCGGCTTACGGATTCGTTCGGAAAAATGCCGTCGATGCGCTGGAATTCATAAACATAAGTAAAAAGCGGATTACGGGGGCAGAAATCTTTCTCAGGGTAACGGGGAATTCCGAGGACAAAGAATTGCAAGTAACATTCGATGATTTTGATTTCGTTCCCGGAAGCAACTGCACGGTCGAACTGCATGATTCTTTCCTAAAGGACAATGAGTATAAAATCGGTAAAATCACATTCCGCTATGACGATTCAACAGAGCAGACGGCAAGCGCAGACGAGCTGAATATGGACTGGATTCTTTCCCCGCTGGATTTGACAGGCTCAGGGCTTTTCTTCATCACTGACCCGGGCACTGGCACCTATCACTTTGTCGTGAAAACTAGCGCACCCGACTCAGAAAGCACGGGAAACTATAAGATAACCGCCACGAAGCAGGACGGGGAGGAAATAAAAACAGAGGGCGAGATTCACTACTGGAACGAGGAAGATGTCTTTTCAGTCAATATCTGGGAGAAAATCGAAATCGGGCAATTATGCGACCTGAAAAAACTGGAGATTGAGTTCTCTGCAAACGGCAAGGTCTTTAGGGAAGAAGTCACGGATGTAACCCAGTTGGAGAAAATTACCATGTGGGTGGCGGCATTCTGCTATTACGGATATAGATAAGGATGAGCGAACTATGAAAAAGCTATTTCTGATTTTGGCGGCAGTTATTCTCACCTCGTGCGCGACAACAGAAAAGCCTGGCGACATCGTGGAAAAGGAAGTTACGGCGAACGGCGAGAAATCGGTCAGAAAACTGAAATACCGTACGCTTATCGAATACGACGAGAACGGGAACGAAATACACTGCCATCTTGAAAACAATCACGAAACTTGGCGCGAATACGATGCGTACGGAAACGAAACGCATTACAAGAATTTTTACAAAAACGGCGGTACGAAAGAGTATTGGTTTGAATACGACGGGCGGGGGAACGAAATTCATTTCAAGTCAAACGACGGCAATGAGTGGTGGAGCGAATACGATGAAAACGGAAAAGAAATCCATAAGCGGAACAGCGACGGCGGCGAAGAATGGACAGAATATGACAGTCACGGAAATATAAGCCATATCACAAGGAGCGACAAAGAGGAAACTTGGTTTGCATACGAATACGACCCAATGGGGAACAAAACCTATCAGGCACAGTGCGAATACGACGAGTTGAAAGACTGGCATACGCTTGAAGAAAATTGGTTTGAATATGATTCTGCGGGGCGGCTCGTCCACTTCAAGAATTCTGGTGGACAGGAACAGCGGTACGAATACGATGTGAGCGGAAACAATATCTATGCCTACGAAATGGGTTACGAAACATGGATTGACTACGATGAAGCAGGGAGAAAGATTCATCTGAAAGCAAATTGGACTAGCGAAACTTGGTATGAGTACGACTCGGACGGAAATCTGATATATGAAAGAACCTCTGAAAAAGAACTTTTCTACGAGTACGACTTCCACCCGAACGGAAAAGTCAAAGTATGTCGGGAATACACAAGCGAACTGTAGGGGGAAAGTAAGATGAAAAAGCTATTTCTGATTCTGTCTGCGGCGGTCGCTCTGTCGTCAGTTGCGTTTGCGGACGATGGCGGGTCATACAATACGGAAAACGCGGAAATAGATGTAGTCGAACTTTATTCTGTGGAGGATATTGTAATCAATGAATTGCTTAGAAGCGACGACCCCGAAAACCACGCTGTGGCTTGGGAATATCTGAAATATCGTGCGGAGGAATACGGACTGCCGCCTACGGAAGAGAATCTTTCCCGCCTTGCCCAAGCGGTGCTTGACCAGTTCAAGCACTCAGAAACGGAGACTCAGAGTGAAGCGAACGGCACGGAAGAACAGAAAAAGGCGGCGGTGGCGGTAATTTTCTACGCGGGAACGGAATGCTCCAATGATGGGCGTGAGCGGCTTCTAGGCGTGGGGCTGGCGCAGAATCATAGCGGGCTTGAGTGGTGCATAAAAAATGCGAACGCATACTCAAAGAGCATCGCCACAATTCAGTGTTCCGTAGACGGAGATAGTGATGCGTACACATTTACAGGAGATTTGGACGGAAGCGACAACCTTGGGCAAATCGGAGCATTCCTTCGGAAAAACGGAATTACCGACGACACGGTGGGCGGAAGCCTTTATCCCGCGTTCTACTGCGCCAAGAACTACGCGGAGTGGGAGGGGAGCAATGCGTGGGGAACGAAGTTTGAAAGCGGCTGGTATCTTCCGAGCATTGCGGAACTGTTCCAAGTGTGGAAAAATGTTGAGACGGTGAACGCGGCGATTGAGGCGTGTGGGGGAACGCCGTTTGATGAAAAATACTATTGGTCATCGTCCCAGTACGCTTCTCCCTATTATAACATTGCATACCTTTTTGATTTCAGTATTGGGTGGTGGGGTAGCAGCTACAAGCACATTATTAACTTCTATGTCTGTGCCGTCCGTGCCTTCAACTAGCGCGCGGTCACACAAGGGCGGGCGCGGGTCGTAGGCTTGCCCGCCTTTTTTGTGGTACACTGAACAAAAAGGAGGCATGATAAAAAGGTAAACGAACAAGCGGTAATGTGATACGCTGAAGCGATTCAGCGGAACCCAGGCATCAGTTCGCCATTTTTTGTAAGGACGCAGATTCTTGTAAAGGAGAATGAAGAGCTTTTGCCGCAT
>JAFPYB010000122.1 GCA_017412405.1 Treponema sp.
CATGACGACATTTCCACCGTAAAGGTACAGGCACAATTCATCGCTTTGGACTGTTGTTCCGTTCGTGAGCTTTACAGTCGCAGAATATGGTTTTATAAGTCCGCCGATTTCATCTCCGTTCTGAACGACAGAAACGCCGTCCAGCGTAAGGACGGATGTTCCGCCTGAATCGCCCGCCATGCCGAGCGTAATTTGGTTCATCTTAAGAGTTCCGTCCTTGAAAACGATGAACTCATCGTTTCCAGCAAAGCTGACCTTGCTTTCGGAACTGATTTTATGACCGCACAGATTGACCACAGCCCCGATTGTGTCTGAATAGCTGTAGCTGATTACAGGTCCCGGAGCAGTCCGATCTGGTGAAAGCTCAAAATCATTCTGAACGATGATTTTTCCGAATGTACTCTCATCATTCTGGTCAATTCCGCCCTTCTCAGCAATCTTGCTGAACGCATCAGAAAGCTCCTCTTGATTTGAGACAAAATAGAAATCCGTGTATTCCGAAAGGTGAAGCTCAAAGTTTACGGTATTGTCTGTTTCGGAAACGGTCTTGTTCAGAACATACTGCGTTCCAAGAACTATATCTTTTTCCTTGTCGATGTAGATTTTGAGGTAAAAATCGTAAGTATCGTAAACAACATTGTCAAAAGAAATCGTATTCCCTGGGCTGCCGCCTTTTGGACCGTACTTATTTCCAGTCTTTGTGTTCTCAAACCAGACTTCATAATAGAAATTTGTCGTGTCCTTAGTGCGCAAATCGCCAAGAATCGTGTCAGATGCTGTTGATAACGGCAATGTGATGCTTATGCTAGTCGTGTCGGTGTTGCTTTTACCCCCCCCCCACCAGACCCGCCTCCGCTGCTTCCAGAGTCACAGGCGCAGATTAGGGCTGTGGCAAAAATGAAAGCCACTGCTTTTAACGCAAAGAACGATTTTTTCATAGATGCTCTCCTTGCGGCGGCTGACTGACCACCGCATCTAAAGGTTATTTTACAACAAGAATTGCGTTCTGTCAGCTTTTTTATCTATGGACAGGTATTGTTTCAAGTTTAATTTGATACCCGAGACAGCGAAGGACAGAAGTAAAAGTCGTGAGGTTCCCTGTTTTTTCGTGATTTTGCGTTAGCAAAATCAAATCCGTGTGGCAATACAAAAAAAATACCCTCGGTTCATCGCCGAGGGATTTTTGTTTATAGGCTTAGATTATGCTCTCTTCAGGTGGATTGCGAATCCGCCCACCTCTTTGTCGAGGTAGACGACCTTGAGCGGAGAGGCGTTCTCTTTGCCCATCCACTTCTCCGTTCCTGCGACAGGCTTGAAGCCGAACTTGTCGAGGTACGCCAAAGCGCGCTCGATGTTGTTGCAGACCACGGAGATGTGTCCGTGTGTTCCGCGTCCGTTCTGCTTCATGATTTCAATCTGGTCTGAGGCGAAGATTGAAGAGTTTCCGACTTTTGCGGCGAATCCGAATGGATCGAAGCCTTCAGCGATTTTTGTGGCATCGTCCGGGTTCTTAGCGTTGATTCCCCAGTGGTCGATGTGGAAGTTGTGCATGGCCTTCACAGCGTCCTTGCAAATCTGTGTGATTTCGTCCCACTTGCAGCCCTCGATGAGAGGCTTCTTGACCATCCATGTTCCGCCCATGCAGAGGATGTTCTTGCGCTTCGCGTACTCGCCCACGTTCTCCGTCGTGACGCCGCCTGTCGGCATGAACGTGCACTGCGGGAACGGGCCGCCGAAGTCGTCGATGATTTTGTATCCGCCCTTGCGCTCTGCAGGGAACAACTTGAGGTGTGTGACGCCCTTGTTGATGCAGGCTGTGATTTCAGACGGGTTGGAGATTCCTGGCATTGTAGGAATATTGTTCTTCAAGCACCAGTCAACGACATCAGGATTGTATCCCGGTGAAACGATGAATTTAGCTCCGGCCTTGACAGCCTTTTCTGCCTGCTCAACGTTGAGGACTGTACCTGCACCAACGAGCATGTCTGGCTCGGCCTTAATCATAGCCTCGATAGCCTCAGCTGCACAAGCGGTGCGGAAAGTTACCTCAGAAGCCGGGAGTCCGCCCTTGACGAGAGCGTGGGCCAGGTCGGCTGCCTTTGAAGCATCTTCGATTGCGACAACAGGAATGATACCGATGTCACGGAATGTGTCATAAATGTCTTTTGCCATTTTGATAATCTCCTAAAAAATATTTTTCCTTACACTATACATCTTTTGTTTCGTTTTATCTATAAAAATCGTGTGCGTTACACGGCTTTACTGAATCAGATACGCGAAATAACCGGCATATGCGAGAATCATGACAATTCCGCCAATGCGGTTCAGCTCTTTTTTCTTGTTGAGGACGACGCACAAAAGCAGGAGCGCCGCCGTGAGGAGGCACACCACGCTGTCGGCGAAGAAGCGCCCTTGGTACGGAACGTCCTTGACCGTGGCGGCAACTCCACCGACGAAGAGCATGTTGAAGATGTTCGAGCCAACGATGTTCCCGATGGCTATGTCCGCGTTCTTTTTGAGGGCGGCTGCAATGCACGTGGCAAGTTCCGGGAGGCTCGTTCCCAGCGCGACAATTGTAAGCCCGATGAACCGCTCCGACATGCCGAACATCTTTGCCAGGGCTGTCGCCGAATTTATCGTGTAGTTTGAGCCGAGGACGACGAGGGCGAGACCCACCACAAGAAGGAAAATGAGCTTTGCCCAGCTTGCGTTCTTTCCGTCCGGGACTTCCTCCGCTTCCGCCTCGCCTTTTTTGACCATGACGAACAGGTAGGCGAGGTACGCGGCGAAGAATATGAGCAGGATGATTCCGTCAAGGCGCGAAAGCGTGCCGTCTGGGGCGGAAAGCCCTTTCAAAAGACCCGCGCCAAGACCGAGGACTGCGAACACCACCGTGATGAAGATGACGAAGGGCATTTCGTAGCGCACGGTGGATTTCTGCACGGCAAGTGGCGTGATGAGGGCCGTGATGCCGAGGATGATGAGCACGTTCAGGATGTTCGAGCCGATGATGTTCCCCACCGCCAAATCCGCGCTCCCGTGGAAGCTTGCCGTGAGCGAGATTGCCGTCTCGGGCGCGCTCGTTCCCATCGCCACGATGGTCAGCCCTATGATGAGCTGGGGGACACCTGCCTTGTCCGCGATGCCCGCAGCTCCCTCAACGAACCAGTCCGCGCCTTTCACCAGCAGAATGAAGCCGAAGACTAGCAGACCGAGAATGTCCAAAAGTTGTGCGTCCATGCGCACCTCCTATAAAAAAAAGACCTTTTGCCGAATGTGCGCTTTTGAGCATACACGCGGCAAAAGGTCTTGTTATCCGAAAAACGAACGCCCGAAACCAGTCTTTCGACGGGTATGTTGATTTCAGGCCGTAACTACTCCCCTTTTGTTCTAGAAAAGTAAAACAGATTTCGATTTTTTGTGCAAGAGCGAAAAAAATCGGACTCGCAAATGAATCCGATTCGTGTTGCAGCTTTCTTAGACATCAAGGCTGAAGAGCACGCCGACTTGTGGAGCCGCTCCGGCAAGACCGTATCCGGTTGCCTGAGCTGTTTGAATGGTCGTCTGAAGTTTCGTCTGGAAGTGCTCTATGAGAACATCGAGCTGCTTGTCGGTGAATTCCCCCTGTTTCACATCAACTTTCGGGCTCGCTTTCATTGTGTGAAGCTGGTCTATGAGCGAGTTCAAAATGCGAACTTTGCTCACAGGAATGCCCTGCTGATCCGGACGAGCCGCAACGCCCGACACGTGGTCGAACTGTGAATAAATCACCATTGCAGGCTTCACAGGTACATACAACTTGCTTGTGCCAGAGACTACATTGTTATATGTATAAGAGTTTATCCCAAGTGAATTGATCATAGCTCATAACCCCCTTTTATAAAGATTTTGTTTTACCCACCTGTTTTAATTTTCGGAACGGGGGAGAAAAAAATAAGTTTTTTGTGAAAAAAAATAAAAAAATCAATAGGAATTTGTGGTTGCAAAGCGATTTTTTGAATTATTGATGTCGAATTTATTGGACATAATCGAAAAAAAAGACTATATTTGTGGTATGAAATTGTATTCAAGACTTCAATTGGTAAAAAATACGATTATCGGCGTTGTGCTGGGGCTTTTCATTGCAACCGCCGGATTCTCAATTTATACACGCGCAAAACGCTCGGGGTCTGCTGGTGTGCCGTATGCGGGCGGGGAGCTTGTTTCCCAGGATGAGGCGCAGTCGTCCGGCGAGGAAAAGCTGGTTGTGCAGGAGGAGTCGCCCGAGTCCAAGAAAATTGCCGAGCTTGAGGCAAAATACGATTCTCTTCTTTCCAAGACTACGGAAATCGCCAATTCCACCGCCGTCTACACGCAGGACGAGTCGCAGAACATAGCCGTCTACGAGAAGTGCAACGAAGCCGTCGTGAACATCACCACGCAGGAAATGGGCTACAACTGGTTCTTGGAGCCTGTCGTCCAGGAGGGCGGTTCCGGCTCCGGGTCAATCATCGACAAGCGCGGCTACGTTGTCACCAATGTTCATGTCATCTCAAAGGCGAGCAAGATAAACATATCCCTTGCGGACGGAAGCACCTATGAGGGGCGCGTGGTTGGAAGCGACACCGAGAGCGACATCGCCGTGCTCAAATTCGAGCCGAAGGCCGGTGTCACGCTAAAGACGATTGATTTCGGGAACAGCGACAATCTCAAGGTGGGGCAGAAAGTCATCGCCATCGGAAACCCCTTCGCGCTGGAGCGCACTATGACCACGGGAATCATCTCGGGGCTTGGGCGGCCAATCCAGGAGAGCGCAAACGTCATCATCCGCAACATGATTCAGACTGATGCCGCCATAAACCCGGGGAACTCTGGCGGGCCGCTCCTCGACTCCACTGGAAAGATGGTGGGCATCAACACCATGATAATCTCAAACTCTGGAAGCTCTGCGGGGCTTGGCTTTGCAGTCCCGGTCTCAACGGCGCGCCGCGTCGTGAATGATTTGATTCAGTTCGGCAAGGTGAACCGCGGAAAGCTTGGAATTAAGCCGGTCCAAATGTCCGGGGACATCGCAAATTACATCAATTCGGCGAACGGGCAGAATGCGGGGCTTTCCCGCGTGGCAATCAGTTCCGGCATCATCATAAGCGAGGTGCAGCCTGGAAGCGGCGCGGAGAAGGCAGGACTCAGGGCGGGACCTCTTTCGGTGCGTTCGCGCTACGGCTTCAACACAGTCACGTTCAATATCGGCGGCGACATCATCACAGGAATCGACAACATTTCCGTGGCTTCATACGCCGACTACATGAGCGCGCTGGAATCCAAGCGTCCTGGCGACTCCGTGACGGTCACCGTGTACCGCGACGGCGAGTACAAGAAAATCAAGGTGACATTGGACGGCTCTGCTTCAAGCACATTGTAGGTTCGGGAAAACTCATTGAAAAAAGAAATAGCCGTTTTTCTTCTTGCTTTTCTGTGCCGATTTTTTTCCTCAGCTGTTTCCCTGCCTGTTTCCGGACTTGAGACGGTGGGGGAGGGGGCTGTGTATGTGGACGTTTCCTGGAGCGACGACTGGTTCGTGTCGGCTCCGGCAACGAGCTACAACCACAATCTTGCCCGCGTTGCCTGTGTCCTCGCAGAGAACGCATACTGCGACGTTCCTGGCGAAAATCCCCATGATTCGCTCACTGTCTCCTACAAGTCCCTGGGGGCTGACATTTCTTCCATAGAATATCATTACGATATTGATTATTCCGCGCCCATTCTGGGGAACAACCAGGCGGCGTTCAGCTTTGCCACAAAAAAGATTCGTTCCTGGGCGGCTGAAAAAACACTGGTGTTCGTCGTCATTCGGGGAACGCCGCTGAACGCGAACGAATGGATTTCAAACGTGAACATAAGCGACACGACGAAAACGGCCGAGGCGATTCACGAGGGGTTCTTCAACGCGGCGCAGCAGATTCACAATTCGCTTGTCTACTATCTGCTCAAGCACAGCATAGACCCGGATTCGTGCTGCTTCCTTGTCGCTGGGCACAGCCGGGGGGCTGCCCTTGCGAACTTGCTGGGCGCAATCATGGCGGACGAAGGCTTTTTTGACACGGACTGCATCTACGACTACACGTTTGCCGCCCCCAACGTCTCCATCGCGGAAAAGACCGTCAGCCCGGCCTACGACTTCATCTGGAACATCGTGAACGCTGAGGACATTGTGCCTTGCGTGCCGCCGTGCCGTGGAGACAGCTGGCAGTACCGTAAGTTCGGCAACACGCTTACAATGGTCAACTACTGGAACACGGACGTTCAGACTTACATGGAAGACTATCTTCCGCGCATGAACAGCTACTACACGCAGTTCCTCAAGCGCGATTTTTATCCGTTCAAGCTCGGAACGTACCTTCCGTCCATGGTTACCCGCCTTCTCACGGGCATGTGCAAGGACGTTGGGGCGTATTATTCCTCGGCGCTGAAACTGCGCGAGAAGGCGGAGAGCCTTTTTTGGAAGGTTTTTCCCGACAATCCCAACGTGTATGAGTCGCCCCTTGATGATAGTGCCGAGCCGAAGGGCAGGGGCAACAAATCCCTCGTGGAGAAGATTCTGGAGCGGCTCAACAAAAGCACGAACGGGCTTTTCGATTATGCGTCCAATGCGTTCGTGGATATGCACGCCTGCGAGGCGTATCTTTCCTGGCTTCTTGCCCTTGGCGAGGACGAGCTTTATTCGGAAGTGGGGAGCAGCGCAATTGTCATCGAAAAATCCTACGAATGTGCCGTGTTCAATTCCAGGGGCGAGGTGATGGCGCGCATTATCGACGGAATCCTGCAGGTGAAAAGCGTGAAGGCCCCCATCGGAGCATCGATTGCTTTTGGAAAGACGGTCATCTACTTTCCTGCCAATGCTGATTTTACCGTTGTCATCTACAAGGACAGCATTGTTCCCACGGTCATTCCCACAATAATCGAGCATTACGATTCGGCGGGCCACTTGCTTGAGACGTGCGAGACTAAGAGGCTGTATCCCGCGTGGTTCGTCGCCTACAAATTCCACGCCGGGCTTGTCACCGAATGTAATGACGAGATTGATGCCGAGAAAATCTCCGGCATGGAGCTTTTGGATTTGGTGCGGACAGGAAATCTCCGTCAGTCCCAGAAGTTCCGCGTGCAGCCAGAGCTGAGCATCAATGTGAGCACCGGCGTGTTCGGTGGATTCCACTTTGGCTGCAGGAACATTTTCGGCTCGATTCTTGCTGGAAAGACGCTCACGAAATGGGACGACGGTATTTTTGTCGCGCTGGGAGTGGGGCACGAGTCCAATTTCTACGGGCACATCATGCTGGACTCGGAGTTTTTCGCGAAATATGTTTATTCGACGAACAGCGAAGTTGCCAATTCGGCGTTCGTTCCCGCGCTCCGCTTTTCGTTTCTCGTAAAGCCGTTCCACCGCATGGAGTTTTTTTCCGCCGTCACCTTCGACGCTCTCATTGACGGATTCAACGACGGTGCGTTCAGTTCCGACATACACAACCGCCTCTTGGGGGCAATCGAGTTTTCAGACGATTTCAAGATTGTCCCCGCGTTGAGCTTTGGGGTTAAGTTCTAGCGTGCCACGGGACCGTGAAAAAGCCGATTGTTGACATGATTCACAACATTCGGATGGGGCTGAAAGAAAAAAGTTTGCGTTGAGCTTTGGTTTTATTCTTTTTTGCCCGCTAGTCCAAGCTCACGAGACGGTAGTGCCGCTTTCCGCCGGCGAGGGATATTTTCTCTGCGTGTTCCAGGATGTGCCGCCCGTTCCGGCTTTCGATGCGTTCCGTGAGGCTGGAGGCGGAATTGCCTTCGGTGCGCGGGCAGGTGAATATGATGTCCATGCAGGCTTGGTCAAGGGCGAGCGGGTCAAGGGATGCGCAGATTCCCACATCGTTCATTTCGCTGGGGGCGGGTAGCCCGCAGTTGTCTGAATCGACGGAAAGCTTGTTCAGTACCGTGATGAATGCGGCTCCGCCTTTTTTCGCCATTTCGTCGAAAATGGCTTTTGCCGCCTCTGCCGCGCTTTCCTGGGCGCGCCGCCTGTAATCGGCCTTGTCGTCCTTCTCGTAGTCTTGGAACGTGCTGTCGTTTGTCCTTCCGCCGGAGTAGACCAGGGCTTTGCCCGAGTCGGCGGAAAGGATGCCTGATGACAGGCCGAGGGAGAGGGCTTCGATGGCTCCTGCAAAACCCATTGTCCCGTCGCCCGAAAAGTGCGTGAGGAGAACGTAGGAGTCGAAATCGAAAAAATGCGAGCCGACGGACGCATACTTCAAGTTTGTTCCTGCAGTGACCGGGATTTTTTCAGTTCCGTCCTCGTCAAGAATCACAAAATCTTCCGCTGAAGAAAAACGGTGGTCTTTGAGGACCTGCCTGTGCATGTAGCTGCTTTTTCGGCAGCCGCCGTCCGCCGCGTTTGAGTCGATGAGCGTCCCTTTGATTTCGTTCTGTACAAGGCGAGAGATTAGCTCCGGGCGCAGGTAGTTTGACTTCGGTGGCTCCCCCGAGTTTATCCGAACGCCCGCGCGCCCGCTTGCGTTGAAGCCAAGCGCGCGGTACACGGCAATAAGCCCCTCCGGGGAAATGTTCCGTGTAAAATACACGATGGGCGCGGATGGGTCTGTCGTCTTTGACACCGTGTAGCCTTCTGCGCCTTCGTCGAGCTGGTTTTCAATCGGAATGGAGGAAACGGCGGAGGAGACGACCACTGGGGCTGTCTTTTGTTCTCTGGGTTTTTGGGGGATTTGGGTCTTTTGCTTTGGTCTGAGTTTCTGCTTCAAATCTGAGAGCGACAGCGTGTATGCGCCGTGGGCTGCGAGTGCCAGCGCGAGTGAAAGTGCGAGCTTTTTTGCGGTGTGTTTCCTCATGGCTGGGATTATAGCACAAATCGCGCACAATTCGGTACTTTTCGATAAAAATGAGTGGAAAAAATACAAAATGAGATTTATAATTGCAAAATGTATTGGAAAAATCGCTTTTCCAACGCTAACCATAAATTTTCGACTACTTTGACAAGGATGAATGTATGGAACAGGAAGTTGTTACGACTAAAAAACAAGATCCAGCAGATGCGGCCAAAGATTTGGCTTCTCAACTGAAAAATCCTTTGGACTCATACAAGGCTGTTATTTTTATGGCCGCGATAAAATATGATTTTGACGCGCTTTCGGTGGCAATAAAGAATCTGTTTCCGAAAAGCGAGGTCATTGGCGCGAGTACGGCCGGGGAAATAAACCAGAACGGATTCTTGAACGATTCTGTGGTGCTCACCACACTTTCCGACGCTTCAACGAAAGTGAGCGGCGTGCTGGTGGAGAACGGCAGCTTGTACCCAATCCAGAGCAAAACAGCTATTGAAAGCGCGCTTTCCCGTGCCGGAATCACGACGGGGGACCAGAATTCCCACAAGAACGCGTTTGCAATCACGTTCATCAACGGCGTGTACAATGCGGAGGAAACTGTCCTCACCACGTTCTACTCAATCATAAAGAACGACAAATTCCAGCTTGCAGGCGGTACGGCGGGATTCACCGGGAACACGCCCAAGACCTTCGTGAGCTACAACGGAAAGACGACTCAGGACGGGGCTGTAATGCTCTTTGTCAAGACGCAGTGCAAGTTCGACATCCGGCAGGAGGACATTTTCAATCCGACTGGAAAGCAGGTGTTCGTCACCGAGGCGGATCCGGTGAACAGAATTGTCTCCAAATTCAACGGACGCGCCGCAAAATCGGTTTATGCGGAAATGCTGGGCGTGAGCGAGAGCCAGGCGGAGGGAATGACGTTCGAGAATCCCTTCGGAAAGCACTTGAACGGCTCAATCCACATCACCGCGCTGGCAGGTTTTACGCCGGACAGGAAGATTTCCCTGTTCGCCCGTGTCGTGCCCAATTCAACGCTTGAGGTCATGAAAATAGGCGACCCGCTCAAAAAAGCCGACGAGACGTGCAGCGGAATCAAGGCGAGCATCCCAAGCCCGCGCTTCACGCTGATGATGACGTGCATCACGCGCACCATGGCGTTCGACCGTATGCACATTGCCGACAAAATCATCGACAAGTACCGTGCCACGTTCCCAACGTTCTGCGGATTTTCGTGCTACGGCGAGCAGATTGGGCGAATGCACTGCAACCAGACGCTGGTGACGGTTGTTGTGGGAAACTGAGTTTTAGGGAGATGTCACTGTTATGGAAAATCTTGAACTGATAAAATGCGGAATAAATATTGTTGAATCTCTGACCGAATACATGAAGAAGGACGCCATCGGCGCGGACTTCTTCATGCACTACCTCACGTCCAGGAACGAGCAGTCCAAGGTGTCCCTGGCGCAGGAGATGGCGATTGAATCTCTGCTCATGAAGACTGCCGACATGGAGAGCGAGACAAAGAACATTGCGGACAATGCCCGGGAGAATTCCACGCGTCTTGGCATGATTTCTCAGGCAATAGCGGACTTGAAAAAATCGGTTCAGGCAATAGAGCTTGAGCAGAAGAAGTATGTGGAGGAATTCAAGAGCCTCATCACGCAGACTGCCACGATTACGGCGCAAATCAACGACATCCAGAACATTTCCGCGCAGACAAACCTGCTTTCGTTCAACGCGTCCATTGAGGCTGCCCGTGCCGGAAACGCTGGAAAAGGCTTTCGCGTCATTGCCAACGAGGTCAAGAAGCTTTCCAACGACACGAGCAAAACCTCCGAGGAAATCAAGAAGAACGTGAACAATCTTGTTGCGTCAATCAGCGACATGGAGAAAAAGACGCTCAGAAATTCTTCCGCGCTCACTGACCTTGCGGAGGAGACGAACCAGACTCTTGAAAGCTTCGACTCTGTGCGCGAGATAAACTCGCGGAACAACGACAATGTGGAGAATATCACGCAGTTCATAAATTCCACCTTCGAAGGATTGAACACCGTCATCAAAACCATCAAGGACTCGGAGGACGAGAGCAACAGGACGCTGGAGCTGTTCGCCCGGTGTGCGTCGGACAACGAAATGCTTTTCAACGATTTCTACTCGTTCGTGTTCCAGCTCAGGGCAGTGTTCAAGGAAATGAGCAAATTGGCCTAAGCGGTGGCGTGGCTTACTAGAAGACGAGAGTTCATGACGCGCCCTGCGGTCAGTCGCGCACGGCGTAGCTCCACAGCCCGAAATAGCTGTTCGAGCCGTTTGAGGCGAACACCGTCACGGTCTTTGTGTCCGGGATGGTCGCCTCAAGCTCGAAAAGTCCTGTGGCGGGGTTCTTCGTCATCTGTACCAGGGAATCGGTGAGCTTCACCGCGAACTTTGAGTATTCGCCGCTTTCCACCACGAATTTGACCGCGCTTCCTTTTTTGAGGCTGCCTTGAAGGGGAGCTACAGGGTGTGTAGAGCGCGCGGACGAGTATGAAAGGTGGGTTTCCGGGTATTTTGCGTTTCCCCTGCCGAAGCCTCCATATGGTGCCCGTGCTTTCACGTCAAAGGTGAATATTGGCTCAAAATCCGTTCCGTCCGTGTCCAAGAGCGAGAACACTTTCTTGAGGGCTTCTGTGCGCTCGTCGTCGAAAAAATCATCCACAAGATAGTACCGTGCGTTCTCGCTCACCTTGCGGTATGAGGCGCGGAAAAAATCGTGTTCTTTTTTTGTGATTTTTTTTTCAGAAAGGAGCGCGGAAATCTCTGGAATCACGCTTCCTTCAAAATCATCCGCTGAGAACACGGCGGTGAAAGCGTCGCCGTCGGTGCTTTTTGCAAAGAGCATGGCCTTGTACGGCTCTGTGTCTGGAACGTCGTAGGAGACCGTGGCGGAGTCGGCCGTGCGCGTAATCCATGCAGCTCCTGGAATGTACGCGCCGCTCGTCTTCGACTCGATTTCGGCCATGATGATGACGTTTGGCTTTGTGAGCGCGACTTGGATTGTGAGCGGGGACGATATGCCGGTGGCGTAGTCCGGGATGTTCCCGCTGAGCGCAAGCCCGCTTGCAAAGAACGAGGCCGGAATGTACGGCTCCTTGACGAACATTTCCCGCGTGCGCCGCTCTTTTTCCCCAAGAAACTGGTGCTCGTCGTTTTCGGGCAGGTGCGAATAGATGAATTGCTCGGGGGTGAGGGAAAGCCAGTCGCTTGAATATGATTTTATCCACGTCTTGAAATCAACGCGTCCCGCGTCCCATGTAACGTCCAGGAGCTTCCATGCCCCGTTGACCTTGACTGCGTTCCATGTGTGGTCGGTCTTTGTCATGAGCGCGCCGAGGTAGCCGAATCCCTTTGAGTAGCCGTTTATGACGATTGATTCAAGCCCTGCCCGTGTGCAAAGCTCGTTCATGACGCGGGCATATCCTTCTGAAAGGGCAGTATTCTTTTTGAGCACGGACATAACGTCCTGTTTTTTTGAAAGCCCCGAAAAATACATGGCGGTGTCGAAGGAAATTGTGTCGCAGACCCAATCGTGGAGAATCTTCACTTTTTCTTCTTCGTCCGTAACGCCGTCCAAGAGGCATGAGACGAGGGGCTGAAGATTTTCTTTCGGCTTTTTAGATACGGCTTCTGTGAGCTGGGGTGGTACGCTCCGAACGCGCCTGCTAATTTTCTGCGCGAACAGGGAGCTTGCTGCGGCGAGAATTGCCGCAAAAAAGATGATTCGTTTCATACGCACGGTTCCTTATGGGCGGTGGTATTTATGCCAAAGCGTCTTGCGGACGGCGGCGCGAAAATGCTGGTCGCTTGCGCGACCATGCCGAGAAAGCTTTCGCTTTCTCGCGGGTAGTTACAGCTTTGCCGCAATCCTGTCAATAAAATCCCAGCTGTTCAGAATTTCTTTCGCTTTCGGTTCGGCGAGGCGGGCGAGGTCGCCTGTCATCACTCCGCTTTCGATTACGTCGAGGGTCGCCTTCTCAAGCTTCTTCGCGAAGTCCGCAAGCTCAGGCGTTCCGTCAAGCTCCGCGCGTTTCGCGAGCGCGCCCGTCCACGCGAAAATAAGCGCGACAGGGTTCGTGCTCGTCTTCTCTCCGGCCTGGTAGCGGTAGTAGTGCTTCTGCACGGTTCCGTGGCTGGCCTCGTACTCGAATTCTCCGTTCGGGGAGACGAGAATCGAAGTCATCATCGCCAAAGAGCCGCACGCGCTCGCTATCATGTCGCTCATCACGTCGCCGTCGTAGTTCTTGCACGCCCAGAGGAAGCCGCCCTCGCTCTTCATCACGCGGGCCACGGCATCGTCGATGAGCGTGTAGAAGTATTCGATTCCGGCCTTCTCGAATTTCTCCTTGTAGTCCGAGTCGAACACGCGCTGGAAAATCGCCTTGAAGTTTCCGTCGTAAGTCTTGGAGATTGTGTCCTTCGTTCCCAGCCACACGCTGATTTTCTGGTCGAGCGCGTACTCGAAGCAGCACTTGGCGAACGACTCAATCGAAGAGTCCATGTTGTGGATTCCCTGGAGGATTCCTGGCCCCTTCATCTCCTGAATCACCTTCCTGGTGACGGTGCCGTCCTTGGCGGTGAAGACAAGCTCGGCGGTTCCCGGCCCGTCCACCTTCATTTCGCAGTTCTTGTACACGTCGCCGTAGGCGTGGCGGCCGAGGACAATCGGCTTCTTCCATGAAGTCACGCAGCATTTGATGTTGTTGACGAAAATCGGGGTGCGGAACACAGTGCCGTCAAGCTCCTCGCGGATGATTCCGTTCGGGCTTCTCGTGAGCTGCTTGAGGTTGTACTCCTTCATGCGGGCCGCGTTCGATGTGATTGTCGCGCACTTCACGCCGACCTTGAGCCTCTTTATGGCCGCCGCGGAATCGTACGTCACCTTGTCGTCCGTGTCGTCCCTGTTCTTGAGCCCCAAGTCGAAATATTCGGTCTTCAAGTCCACAAACGGTTCGAGAAGCTTCTCTTTGATGACCGCCCACAAAACACGGGTCATCTCGTCGCCGTCGAGTTCGGCGATGGCGTTCTTCATCTGGATTTTTGCCATTTTTTTCTCCAAGTTAAAAGTAGGGGGAAATGCTTGTTAATCGCTTAGGGCGTTAATCGGCATTTCCCAAGATTCTTCCCGATTATAAAGGGAATCTCCAAAAATTGCAATTTTTGGAGATAAACCCAAATTTTCTGGAAATCTTATACACCCCAAAGGAGAGTGCCTTTCAGGGCTGCTTTTCGATTTCGCCCGTATAGTCGATTATGCCTCCAATCTCGTAGATTGCGCCGTAGCCCAGCTTTGCCAGCTTGTCCGATGCAATGCGGCTTCTGTGCCCGCTCCGGCAGTAGACGAAAATCATCTGCCCTTTGTTTGGAAGAATCTGGGCGGCGTTCTTTTCGCTTATGGAGCCGAGGGGGAAAAGTATGGCGGCAGGGATGTGGCCCTGCTTGTACTCGGATTTCGTCCTCACGTCCACAAGAACGCCATCGGGATTCTCGCCCAGGAGGGAAAGCCCCTCCGCCATGGAAATGTGTGCTACGGAATCGGATGTGGACTCTTCCGATTCTGCTTGGGTGCTTCTGCATGAGGCGAGCATTAGCGATGCTGCAAGCGCGAAAAGCGCGGGAATGCGCACGATGGCGCGGATATGTGTGTTCATGTTGTATATATCGGCTGGAAGAAGCCCATGACGCACGAAAATAAAATTGCGAAAAATCAGAACGGCTTGTCCACTTCCTGCAAGTCGGCTGGCAAAAATAGTGCCAATGACAAGGACGCGTCTTTTTTCTATAATGAACACTGATTCTTGTTTTTTGGGGATAGTATGATTACATTGAAATTTGGCGGGACCTCAATGGGTAACGCCAGAAGGATTCTTGATTCAGTTGAAATTATGGTTGGACGGGCGCGGAGCGACAGAATCAGCGTCATCATTTCCGCTGTGGCGGGCGTGTCGAACTACTTGCAGTCCGCAATCGACTCGTGCGTTCAGGGGAATTCGGCCCTCGCGTTCATAGAAAGCATACGGAAAACACATTCCGACATCTGTTCTGAGATTCAGTCCTCAATCGAAGGGTTCAGCGCGGCTGACACGCTGAAAGTCCTTGAGCCGCGCTTTTCGGAGCTTGAAAAACTCTTGAACGGCGTTTCGACGTTCGGCGAGTGCCCCACATCGATTCACTGCCGCATCATGGGCATGGGCGAGCTTTTGTGCGTGCCGATTGTGAACGCGGTTCTGCTGGCAAAGAAGCTGAGCGTCCTCCTTTTGGACTCTCGCTCCTTCATTTTCACGACCGGAAGCCAGAAGGAGGGCGACCCGGACTACGCCCGCACTGCTACGGCTCTGGCCCCATACCGTGACGGGGCGGAGCCGAACCAGGCCCGCATCCTCCTTTTCCCGGGCTTCATCTGCTCGTGGACGAAAAATTCCGAGAGCAAGAGCGTGATGGGGCTGTTGGGGCGCAACGGCTCTGATTTCTCCGCGTCCATTGTCGCATCCGCATTGGGTGCGGAGAGGGCTGAGTTCTGGACTGATGTTGACGGAATCTACACGGCGGATCCCCGCGTGGTTCAAGATGCCATCCTTGTTCAGGACATGACATACGAGGAGGCGATGGAGCTTTCGTTCTTCGGAAGCAAGGTTCTCCACCCAAAGACGCTCGCGCCTCTTCAGGCGAAGGGAATAGAGGCCTGGAGCCTGAATTCCCACAATCCCGCGGCTCGTGGCACACGAATCGGGAAGGGACCGTTCGAGAGCGAGAAGGACGCGGGACCCGTTCGTGGCATTTCTTGTCTCAAGAACACGGCCCTCGTCTCAGTGTCCGGAAGCGGCCTCAAGGGAAAGACCGGCATTGCTTCACGAATATTCGCGGCAGTCTCCCGGGCTGGAATCAGTATGCTTCTCATCACGCAGTCCTCGTCCGAGTACACGGTCTCGTTCTGTGTGCGCCAGAGCGAATCAAGCAAGGTGCGTGAGGTCTTGAATGCGGAGTTCGCCCTTGAAATCCGTGGCGGGCTGATAAACAAAATCGGCGTTATTGAGGATGTGGCGATTGTTTCGATTGTTGGCGACAACATGAAGCAGAACTGCGGCGTGGCTGGAAAATTCCTTGACTCGCTCTCCTCCCGTGGAATAAACCTGCACGCAATCGCGCAAGGCTCAAGCGAGCGTTCCATCTCCGTCGTCATAGGCGGAAAATTCGGCGACATCGCCGTGCGCTCGGCTCACCTCTTCTTCTTCAACACCAAGCAGCCAATCGAGGTGTTCGCGTTCGGCGCGGGAACAATCGGCGGTGCCCTTCTTGACCAAATCCGCGACCAGCACGACGCGCTCCTTGCCCAGAACATCGACATCAAGGTGTGCGCCATCGCCACTATGGACGGCATGATTATTGACGGAAACGGAATCAATCTTTCTTCATGGCGGGATGAAATCAAGAAGTCGGGCAAGATGACTAACCTTGACGAAATCCTTGAATTCGTGGACGAGGCAAAGCCGCTGAACCCGGTCTTCGTGGACTGCACGGCAAGCTACGACCTTCCTGAGCGGTACTTGGACATTTTCCGCGCAGGAATGAGCATTGCCACGCCGAACAAGCGGGCAAACTCCATGAGCATGGACTTTTACCACGAGCTGCGTCGCGTGGCGAACGAGAACCAGTGCCGCTTCCTCTACGAGACGAACGTTGGTGCGGGGCTTCCCATCATCGACACCCTCCAGAACCTCTTCAAGTCAGGCGACAGGCTCACTGCCTTCAACGGCATCATGTCCGGCTCGCTCTCGTACATCTTCGGAAAGTTGGACGAGGGGAAGAAATTCAGCGAGGCAGTGCGCGAGGCAAAGGAGCTTCGCTACACCGAGCCGGATCCCCGCGACGACCTGAAAGGGACGGACGTGGCGCGGAAGGCGCTCATCATTGCCCGCGAGGCCGGCATGAGCCTGGAGCTTGATGCAATCAAGATGAATTCCATTTTCCCCGCGGACTTCTCCATTGAGGGGTCCGTCGACGAGTTCATGGCGAACCTACCGAAAGTTGACGCATACTTCGAGAACAAGATGGCGGAGCTGAAGAAGGAAAACAAGGTGCTCCGCATGGGAGCCAGCATAAAGGACGGAAAGGTGTCGGTCGGTATGCTTGAGGTGGGGACCGGCGACCCGCTTTATGGCGTGAAGGGCGGCGAGAACGCGTTCGTGTTCCAGACGGCGCGTTACACCCCGATTCCGCTCACAGTGCGCGGCTACGGGGCTGGGGCCGGCGTGACCGCCGCCGGCGTGTTCGGGGACATTCTCCGCACAGTGAGCTTCAATCCCACGAATTAGGGCAAAAAAAGGACTGATTCCCGCATATTTTGAGGAGTCAGTCCTTTTTCCATTCTGGCAGAACCGTTTTATAGTTGGGGGCATTCCGGGAAAGGAATTCTCCAGCCATCATTTTTCCTATCTTCTTGACGGGCTCATGGAGTCCTGAACGGCGGATATGTTCGAGATGATTTTGTATGCCGGAAGCTCGCATGAAAGAATTTTCTTGATGTATTCGATTGTGCCGCTGGTGTCCGTTATGCCCGAAAGCGTGACGGTCTTTCCTTGCACGTCGGCGTTGAAGTTCGACACGTTCACGTCGTAGGCGTTGAACAGAAGGCTCACGATGAGCTGCCCGATTCTCAGGTCGTTGATTTTTTCCTTTGAAATCCGCTCGTCCTCTTCGGTCACGTTGTTTTTGAGGAAGTCGATTATTGTCTGCATGATTGCATCTTCTGTCATGTTCGTCGTGTTGAGAACCAGGTCGAACAGCGTCTCGTCGGAGAGCTTGAGCTTGAAGTAGAGCTTGTAGTAGCCGTATTTGTCCATTTCCGAGCGCAAAAGCTTTTTCTTTGCGGTTTTCATGTCGATGTTGAATTCTTTCGTTGCCCGCTCAAGGCGTGTCCAGCCGTCTGCCACAAGGCGCACCGACACGCAGCTTGGAATGTCCTTCAGGATGTGGAACGCTGCCCGGCCGGCGAACACGCAGTTCATGTCCGCATTGATACATTCGCTGCATATTGCTTCCTTGAGATAGTTCACATAATTTTCGCGGTCCTTCGAGAAGAAGGAGAAGAACCGGGGCTTGACCTCGTCGTATTTGTTGAACTGTTCGCTTGGATAGCCGATTTTTTCCATCCGCTGGCGAATCATCCTTCTGTCGATGTATGTGTAGCCGAGGGTGTCCGCCATTTTTTTTATGAGATTTTCGTCAACGGCACTCATCTGCCTGGAAATTGCAAGAATGGCCATATGTCCTCCTAAAAATCATTAGACGTGTTCCGGAAGTTTCAGTTTCTTGAACAGGTCTATTTCTTGTATATCCTGAAAAACTGCCTGACGTGCCTGGTGACAAAATCAAGCGCGTGGTTGTGCTCAGTCATGTTGCTCCTGCAGCTGTCGAACAGGAGGATGAGCGGCGAGACGAGCTGTGCCGTCATCACCTCCAAATCCTCGTTCTTGAGAACGTTACGTTCCATGAGCTTGTGCAGGAGGTTTTTGCTCGGGTTCATCAGGTGGTCATGGAACTCGTTCTGGTACAGGCTTGCGAACCGGTCAAAGTGGAATCGCTCAATCTGGCTCAGGCGGCTGGCACGGTTCAAAAAATCGTCCTGAATCGATGCTGCGAACACGCTTTTGAGGGCGTTTCCCACAAGCTCGGCGGCCTTCTCCGCCTTGTCCGCGTACGAATCGAAGCTGGAAAGGCACGATTCGATTTCCCTCTGTTCCGTCTCGATTTTGGCGTTGTACCGCTCAAAAATCATCAGGAAAATGGAGTCCACTATTTCCTGCTTGCTCTTGAAGTGCTTGTAGAGAGCCGGAGCCTTGACACCCACGGAGCTTGCAATCTGCTCTACGGATGTTGATTCTATGCCGTTCTCTGAAAACAGGGTGAGTGCCGAATCGATTATTCTTTCTTTTGTGGACACGTTCTGCATCAGTAGTCTTGGACTTGTTGGATTATCTTGTCGTCCCCAATTTTATTATCGATATGGTAGTTAATAATCATTAACTTTTCAAGTGGGTGAATTGAACTGACCGTTCAACTGGCTGTTTTTTGTGCCGATAATCAAAATGGCTGTCCTGAAACTTCTGTTTGCGGGCAGCCATTTTGGAAAGAATTTTCGGATACGGCTAAGAGAAAAATGGACTACAATTTTGAGACATTCGGCATGGAGCAGATTGAGAACATCGTTTCCCTTTTGAACCAATGCACAGATTCGTATATTTTCATTTTCGATTTGGACAACGACATTTTTTCGATTTCAAGTCGGGCGAAAGATGATTTCGATTTCTCCTACGACAAATTTTCTGGGGCTGCGGAAAAGCTTCTGAGCATAACGTACCCGGAGGACGTTTCTCTGTTCAGGATGAATCTTGACGCGCTCAAGGGCGGGCAGCGCTCGGAGATGAACCTTGAGTGCCGCTGGAAGTCCCGCAGCGGGAATCCGGTCTGGGTTCGCTTCCGCGGGCGCGCCATTCCCAGCGCGGACAACAGGCGCGTGCTTTTGGGGAATGTGGAGATTCTGCATGAAACCGACAACGCCGACGCTGCCACCGGGCTTTTTTCCGAGACGCAGCTAAAGAGCGATTTTTCCTTTGTGCGGGAGCGCAAGGGGCAGGTGTCGGGCTTCATACTCAAAATCGACATAGACAACATCTCCATCATA
Organism: Treponema sp.; assembly: GCA_017412405.1. Lineage (GTDB taxonomy): Bacteria > Spirochaetota > Spirochaetia > Treponematales > Treponemataceae > Treponema_D. The sequence continues at coordinate 19,582 of JAFPYB010000122.1, forward strand.
AACGAGCAGTACGGCGTTTCCACCGGCGACTCCGTGGTGAAGAAGGTGGCTGCCTGCTGCCGCAAGGTCTGCTCAGGCACTGCCCGCGCGTACAAAATCGAGGGGGACAAATTCATCTGCATGAACCTGTCCGGCAAGGCTGCCCCCATGGCGCAGAAATTGTACCGCGCCCTCAAGCGTGAGATTGCCGAGGCGGAGAAGGGAATCGCGTACGATGTGGTGTTCACTGTGTCTGGTGGCGCGGTGGCGTTTTTGAACGAGACTGCACCCCTTGAGGACATTTTGAAAAAGCTCAACTATTCCCTTTCCATGGCGAAACTCCAGGGGCGGAACACCCTTGTCATGTTCAACGCGGTGGACTACTCAAAGCACCTCCGCGAAATCGACCTGCAGGAATGTTTGCGCATCTCCCTCAAGAATGATTTTGAGGGGTTCGAGCTGTACTACCAGCCCTTCATCGACGCGAAAAAAATCTACCTTGACTCGGACAGGACTGTGACGAACGTTGTCGGCTGCGAGGCTCTCCTTCGCTTTTCCTGCGAGAAGTACGGAATGCTTTCCCCTGACGAATTCATACCGATTCTGGAGCGCACGGGCATGATTGTCCCTGTGGGCCGTTGGATTTTGAAGACGGCGTTCAACCAGTGCAGGGAGTGGAACCGTGTGCAGAAAGAGTTCAAGATGAGCGTGAACCTTTCCTACATCCAGGTGAGGAAGAGCGAGATTGTTGAGGATGTGGAGACTGCTCTTGTTGCGTCCGGCGTGAATCCAGCGAACGTGACGCTGGAGCTTACGGAAAGCGGCTACATCGACAACGCGCTTGGACTCCAGCGGCTCACCGAGAATTTCGCCAAGCTCGGGGTGAACGTTGACATCGACGATTTCGGGACGGGCTACTCGAATTTGCGCTACCTCCAATACCTGCACGCCACGACACTCAAGCTGGACTACACTTTCGTCCATCGCGCCACGAACGGGAACGAGGGCGACAAGAACGTAATCAAGCACATTGCCGAGATGGCGCACGAGCTTAAGATGAAGGTCTGCATGGAGGGCGTTGAGACTGCCGAGGACGTGGAAAAGCTCCTGGTCTACAGCCCCGACAAATTCCAGGGATTCTACTTTGGCCGGCCGTGCTCCGCGGTGAATTTCCGCGAACTTCATGTGCGCCCCAACGCAAAACTCGAGACGTACAAATAGAGTTTTCCTGGATTTTTCTCAAATCCTGTCGCTGTATGGCAATGATTTTATGTATCGTTCCATGAAAGCGAAGTCCGGAGTGCCGTCGGTGGTGGCGGGGAGCTTTATGTGCGAGTCCTGCATCTTTTCAAGCGTCCACTTGCGCCCGTAGCTGAAACGGTATCGCTCCTGCCTGATTATCGTGCAGAGAAAAAGAGCTGTGTACTTGTTGAGGTTCCAGCCCCTCGCATAAAGCACGTTCACGTCGTCGCTTGCCCAGAAAGGCTCTTCTTGGAAAAATGCTTCTCCAACGCTTCCGTTGTAGTTCACTGTTATGCAGTTTCCCTCCCATGTCTCTTCCGTGTCTATTTTTCACGGACTCCATTGTTTCCGTCGATGGCCCCCAGAAAGTTCACGTTTCCCGGAACCATGTCAGATTTTGTAAGACGCTTTCCTTTTTGAAACGCGAAAAGGTCGCCAAGGCGGTAGGATTTCCAAGACGACACGTCGAGTTTCGGAGTTTTTCCGCCCGCTTTTGTGGAGAGCGGCTTGTGTCTCAGCGATTTGATGAAACTCTCCATGAATTGCCAGTCGGGGCTTCCGTCTTTTTTTGTGGGAAGCTTCAGCGCCGTTTCTTTTATAATGTCAATTTTGAATGCCCTTCCGTATGAATATCTGTAGCTTTCTTTTTTCAAGAGAGTCATGACAAAAAGTCCAGTATATTCATTGAGCCAGTTTGTGCGAACGATTACAATATGGTCTCCTGCAATAAAATCATCTTTTTGATACGAGATTGTTGCCGTCGTGTCTCCTATTACAAGAGCATTTCCTTTTTCGATGTTTTCAAGTCTTTCCCTAAGGGCGAATGCCTTTACGCCGTTGTTCAAGTCAGTTCGTGTTACATAAGGAATGGAATCTTCTGTCAGTTTTTTTGAAAATGACAAATCTTCATCTTTGTAGGCTTGTGCCTTGTAAATTTCGGAAATCAGGTCTCCGAAACGAAATGCTTTCCACGATTTCGTATCAAGATTCATACACAGCTCCCGTTTTTACAAGATAAGATAGATAATTGTTGAGCGTCTGCTGGAAGTCATCTTCTGTCAGCTTTGAATAGTCCGTTTCCATATAGGCCTCACAGAGCCACTCATCCTGCCAGCTAACACATTTTCGGGCGGTCAAGCCTTCTTCAATATCACGGTTGCGGTAGAGGGAAACCCATTTTTTTTCGATTTCTGCCCATTTCTTGAAGGCATCTATTCTGCCGAGTTTTTTCCGCTTCACAAAACCGTCGTCCTTGTAATAGCCGAAGAATGTCTCTTGGCTGCTGTCGTGGGGCGTGTGCGCTTCCCAAACCATGACGCAAACATTCGTTCCCGTGGGGTAGAAAATATCGTCCGGCATGCTGAACACTGCCTTGAGCGTGTGCTTTTTGAAAAGCCGTTCCCGAGTAGTCTTGAATTTCGTTCCGATTGCGCAGCTCATGGGAACGACGACGACTCCGGTTCCACCGGGGCTGAGAATGTCGAGAAGATGCTCCGTGAATTCAAGCTCTTCCTTGTCCGTCTGGGAATATGGCGGATTTATCAAGCCTATGTTGATGTGCTTCTCCTTGAGTTCGTCCGTTATTTTTTCGTTGAAGCAGTCGCCCTTGTAGATGTTCGATTTTCCGTCTTTTCGGATAATCATGTTCGCGATGGCGAGCGTATAAAGGCCGTCGTCGAATTCAACCCCGTACAATCCATCTTTCCTGATTTTTTCGATTTCATCTGGATTCGCATCCTTGAACATCCTGTTCATGGCTGTGACAAGAAAGGATGCGGAGCCACAGCAGATGTCCACCACGCGGCTGTTCTTGTTCACTCCGGCAAGGTCGCACATGAATTCTGTCAGGTGCTGGGGGGTGAGGACAATTCCAAGACCGCTTCCGTCTCCGCCCGAATACTTGATGAATTCGTGGTAGAAGACTCCTAAAGCGTCAAGAGTGCTGTCGGCGTAGTTCATCATCGGCTTTATCTTCATTTCCAGCTGCTCGATGTACCATGTAATCGACTTTTTGTGCCCCAGCGGTATCGCCGTGAATTTCGTGTTGTCCTGCAGTGTCTTGAAAACCTGCTTGATGTAGCTGATTCTCTCGTTCCTGATGTCGCTCTCTGCAAGCACGTTCTCAATCGCGCTTTGGATGTTCTGCATGACGATTTTGAACGATGGCAAGGCCGCATAGGATTTGCAGAAATCATCATCGTTTAGGGCGATTAGGATTCCAGCGATGAAAATGGGTTTGTGGGCTTCCGTCACTTTTATTTCCCGGAGCGCATCGTGCATGATGATTGCGGTCTCCCGTATTTCATCAAGGGAATAGGATTTTTTGAGCTTGCTTCCCTTTATGAGTTCGATGTAGTTTTGAGGCTCCAAGATGATGTCTCGGGCTTTTTTCAATTCCTGGAAAGTATCCTGCCCTTTTGCCCAATGGAATGCGCTCGCCTTTATTTCGTCCTTTTTTGTTCCGCTTACGGCAACGGCTATGACATTGTATTCTTCTTTGAGATATTTCGCGTAATAAAGAACTCCGTCCACGGCAAAGTCTTTCGGGTGGCTGTAATCGTCGGAGGCGTGTTTCTTCACTGACCTTTTGCATTCCACCACAATGATTGTTGAGAAGTCGTCGTTGAAAGTGATGATGTATTCTGGCTTCGCTTTTCCGTTTCCGCCAAGAGAAAAGTCTGAGAGCGCACATTCATTGGGCTTTCCTCCCGCTTTTTTTAGAAGAGCTTCGATTTTATCGACTTTTGCGACATCGCCTTGCGGAAACACGAATCCGAATTTGTTTTCTCCGATGTTGCACTTCATTTCTTTTAAAGTGATATTCTCTGTGTATTGTTCGATTGCCATATTCTATCCATAGTATATCGAATTTGTTGTTCGTTGTGCAAAAATCGTGTTGTGTAGTCTACAAGTCCAAATCCTTTGGCAAAACGGGTGCAAAACTATCCAAAATCTCCAAATGAATTTGAAAATTTTTCGTATTAGCCTTAAAATGAATTATCACGCTTCGTGCAAAAAATACAACATGAAAGAGCCATGTTCACGAACTGGTTTTATGTGCATTTTCGGTTGGTGTTTTTTGCACGTTGGGCAGACATTTTGAGGGCACTATGGGAAATTCAATCCGTGAGAAATATGGTGATATGTTCGAGGCGTTGAAAAATGCTTCGGTCGCCGCCGCAAAAATAGACGAGACAAATGTATATCAAAAGGCGAATCCAGTGACGCGGAAAATGATGGACAAGCTCATAAGCGACAACATGCTTCCTGGGAGCCGCCTTGAGGGAAAGGAAAATTTCAGGCAGTTCCTTGATTTGGTCAATTCGGGAAAGCACGGGCTTATTCTCATGGAGCATTATTCCAATGCAGACCTTCCGGCTCTCTTCTATCTTCTTGAGCATGATTTTGGCGAGGAGGGGAAGGATTTGGCTTCCCGCATCGTCGCAATCGCGGGCATGAAGCTGAACGAGGCGAATCCCTTCGTGCGGGCGTTCGCCGAGGCGTTCACCCGCGTCGTCATATATCCAACGCGCTCGCTCAACAAGGCCGAGGAAAAGGCTGTGAGCGAGGAGGAAAAGAAGCAGGAGGAGAAGCGGGCGCACACCATAAACCTTGCCGCCATGCGCGCAATGGACAAGTGCAAGCGAAACGGCGAGGTCATCCTTGTGTTCCCTGCCGGAACCCGCTACCGCCCGGGGCATCCCGAGACCAAGCGCGGGCTTCGTGAAATCGACTCGTACCTCAGGATGTTCGATGTGGCCATCCTGGTCACGATAAACGGAACCTGTCTCAAAATCGACATGAACAACCCGGACGATATGCTCTCCGACATACTGGAGCCTGCCGTGCAGATTTTTGCGGCAAGCCCGGTCATCGAGTGCAAATCGTTCCGCAAGGAATATATGGCAACATTGGATGAAACGTGCGAAGATCCAAAACAGGCCATAATCGATCATCTCATGGAAAAATTCGACGAGCAGCACAAAGAAATAGAGCATCATGGAAGACTTCACTGAGCCGTTGTGCATTGACTTTTCGTATGATATAAATCTTCTCGTTCACGATGTGCTGAAAAACACGATTTCAACCGCAATTGAGGGGCAAATCGCAAAAATGCCGACGCAGCACCAGACGATGATTCCAAAACAGATTATGCTTGAGAACATTCTGGCATACAATTTGGACATTTTGGAAGATCAGTGCTACATTACTACTGGAGCCGACGGAAAGCTGTTTTTGTGCGGCCCGTGGTTGCTCCGCCCGGTTCTGTGCGACGGAAAAAGCATAACGATGATGGATTATCTAAAATTCCACCTGACTTTTGACGATGTGGAGTTTCTTCCCCATCGGAACGCAATCGAATTCCGCAAACGGCACTGGGGTCCCAGGAGCGAGGTGCATTCGTCGTATAATGTGCCTCGGGCTGCAAAAATCGATATGTTCAGGGAGAACGAGCAAATGGAGAAAATGAGGACACCTATGCAGGAAGAAATGATGAAGCAGAATGCCGCCGCCGCAGCTCACGCAAAAAAGAGCATGGAGGATTTGGTTCAGGAAATATCCGAGGATGATTTTGAGGAGCAGCTTGAGCCGCTGGAAGCCCTTCCCGAGGAAGAGCCGAAGGTGACGGAAAAACAGAAGCAGATGCTCGACCAGCTTGTTGATTCCGTCCTTGAAAAATAGGGGGGCGGAAACTGGCAGCTTCAAGCTGCGCGGTTTCCCCTCCAGATTTTTTATGCGCCGCAGCACTTCTTGTATTTTTTTCCGCTTCCGCAGGGGCAAGGATCGTTTCTTCCGATTTTTGCACCCTCGCGGACAACTGTCATTGGCTTTACGTTGCCCACCGAGTACATCCATTCGCCGTTGATTTTCTTGAACAGACCGATTTCGTGGTGGATGTCGCGGAATCCTTTCTTGTCGGTGTATGTTGCCTCAAATTCAACGAGACCTTCCTCGTCGTTCTCGCCGCCTTTTTCGGTGCGGAGGATTTTGAGACCGTGCCATGTTGATGTCTTGGACCATTCCTCCGTCGCTTTCTTGTCGATTTCGGCGATTTTCTCGCCCTCTTCGCATGAGTTGATGATGAAATCAATCTCCTGCTTCTCGTATGCGGAATAGCGCGCTCTCATCAAACGTTCTGCTGTTGGTGCTTTTGTTGTTCCCTTGATGATTCCTTCGCAGCAGTCGGCATATGCAAGTCCTGAGCCGCATGGACAAAGGTTTTTTTCGGACATATAAGTTCTCCTATATAATGTTCTGATTCTGTTTCAGATCTTTTTCTGTTTGAAACTTCATCTCCCGTGATTTTGCATGGCTGTGGCCCGAAAACTGCAGGAGATTGGATTTGTCAAACCTGTTCGCAAACCGAAGTTTCCGGACAAGTCTATTATACTGGATATGCTGTTTTTTTTTCAATCGAACATTGTGCGGCTTTGTGAACAAAAATCGTGCAATATGATAGAATCTGAGTCATGTACATTGTTTCAAAAAAGTCGAAGCTGTCTGGGCGCATTTGCGTTCCAGGCTCAAAGTCCCATACAATCCGCGCGTTGATTCTCGCCACGCTTGCCGAGGGAACGTCGCGCATAAAAAATCCGCTTCCCAGCGCGGACTGCCTTTCCACGGCCGCCGCCGTCCCGCTCATCGGCGCGGAGGTTGACCTGTCCCTTGGCGTTGAGGGCGAGCCCGGCACGGAATGGGTGGTGCACGGCGCGGGCGGGCGCATCCATATCCCGGACGATGTGGTGGATGTGGGAAACTCAGGCTCGCTCCTGTATTTTCTCTCCCCGATTTGCGCCACGTTCCAGGGGGCGAGCGTTTTCACTGGCGATGAGTCCATCCGCTCCCGCCCGGTTCAGCATGTCGTTGACGCATTGCGCCAGCTTGGCTCTGACTCCTTCGTGACGTGCCCAGGAAAGAACGGCTGCCCAATGGTGGTGCGTGGGCCTGTTTCCGGCGGAAGGGTGCGCACGGAAGGTGAAATATCAAGCCAGTATGTTAGCGGCCTCATGATGGCTGGAATCCGCATGGAAGACGGCATAACCATAGAGCTTTCAAACCCTAAGGAAACGCCCTATCTCACAATGACGCAGAAGTGGCTTGAGAAAGTTGGCGTGGAATGTGAGGTTTCTGATGATTTCAAGCGCATTTCTGTCAGGCCGAAAAACGTCATAGAAGCGTTCGACACCGTTGTTCCCAGCGACTGGGAGGCGGTGGCGTTCCCCCTTGTCGCCGCCCTCATTGCGGAAGAAAGCAGCATTGTCATTGAGAACATAGACGGTAGCGGTACCCAGGGCGACGACAAAATTGTTGATGTGCTCAGGTCAATCGGCGGAAAGATTGTTTGGGACAAGGAGGCTGGAACGCTCACGGTGTCGTCGTCGCGCCTTTCAACAAAGTCGTTGCCGAACGGCGAACTGCGCGTGGCCCTTTCCCCGTTCCCGGACGCGGTGTGCGCCCTTGCGGTGGCGGCGTGCTTCACCGAAGGAACTACAGTCCTTGAGGATGCCGCAGTGTGCAGGCGTAAGGAGACCGACCGCCTCAAGGTGCTGACGGCGGAGCTTTCAAAGCTGGGCGCGCAAGTGGAGGAGGGCGAGGACTTCCTCATAATCCGCGGACATTCTCCTGTCCTTGAGGACGGCTCCGAAAATCCTGAGTTTTCTCTCCACGGAGGCGAGGTGGAAAGCTACCACGACCACCGCATGGCAATGTCCCTTGCCGTTCTGGGGCTGGGGCTTCCGTCTGGAACCGTGGACGTGAAGGATGCGGAATGTTGCAAGGTGAGCTTCCCGAATTTTTTTGACGTGATGAAAGAAATCCACGCGAATTTTGAATGAACAAAAAATCTGCCCGTCTTTTTTTACTGATTCTTCTCGGTTTCGCGCTTTTTTTCTCGTCCTGCCTTTCCACCCCTGATTCGTCTGGAAAAGACGATGGCGAAAAAAAAGCCGTGGGGCAGAAGATTTCCTCCCTTTCGTCCTTGTGGGGCGTGTGGAGGTTCTCGGGGCTAATCGGGGGCGAGCCAATGAGTTTCCTTGAGTATCCGTTTTCAGCGAAGAAAAACGATGATGAGTCCCGCACATTTTTCAAGTTTTCCTCCGAATTGCGGGACGACACCGGCTTGTGGGCTGCGTTCGCGGCGGAAAAGGGGATGAGCCTTTCCGAGGTGTGGCAAAAACGCAGCACCTACCTGAACGACTTGTACGGAGCCGGCTCAATTCCCGCCTGCGACGAAAACGGCTCGGAGCGGGGCGTGAAGGTCTTCTACGACGAGGAGCGCATTTGCTTCCAGTCCTTCGTCCTTGTCCCTGAGAACATCATGATGCAGAACATCGACTGCTTTCTTGTCTCCGCCGACGACATGGGCGTTTGGCTTGACGACGGGGCTGTGTTCTTGTTTTATTCCTCCTTTGACAAGCCGTCCGTGGAGAAAAAATGTTCCCACGGCGTGGGTCTTGTCCTTTCCGGCGGCGGAGGAAAGGGCGCGTACGAGGTTGGCGTGTGGAAGGCGCTCATTGATTTTGGAGTCGCTTCCCGTGTCACGGCGTTTTCAGGTTCCAGCGTGGGCGGATTGAATGCTGCCCTGTTCGCCACATCCGATTTCGACTACATTGACGATTTGTGGCGGAACGTTGTTCCCAGCGAGCTTGTGACCGAGAAGGAGCTTATTTCTCAGGAAGGTCTCAAAAAAATCATCGATTCCATGAGTTTTTCGTCACTCCAAGAAAAAAAATCGCCGGCTGTTTTTGTCACGGCTGTTAGGAACAACAACCTTGCGCTCAAATTCATCGGGAATGTGATTTCGTCCTTGCCCGGCCGATATGCGACGCGGTTTTTGCTCAACGAGGAGGCGGATGCTGAGCAAATCAGGAAAAAGCTCCTTGCAACGTCGGCGTTCCCCGTGTTCACGCAGCCGATTTTGCTTTCCGACGGCTACAAGTACATTGACGGCGGGGCGGAGGAGTTCGGCGGGGACAACACGCCCATCGACCCGATTGTTGACAATTTTGACGAAATAACGGACATAATCGTGGTGTATTTGAGCAGTACGCCGGAGCGGAGAATCAAGAAAATCAACTACGACACAAAATTCATCGCCGAAGTGATTCCCACTATTGATTTGGGGGATTTGTTCGAGGGTACGATGAATTTTGATTCTGATAGAATCCGGTTGCTCATTGACCAAGGCTACCGCGACATGTCAAAAATCCTCAGGGACGAGCTGGGGCTTTTTCCCGTGAGCCGCTTTTGGATTGACGGGAGCGGCTCGCGCTAGACGGAGAGCGCACCGAACACTTTTCCGAGGGAGTCGTGTATTACCAGCTCGCAGCTTGCGTCGGCTGCGGTCTCGCTCTTGTTTATCATGACGAGGTGCTTTCCCCGGAAATACCTTATGAATCCTGCGGCTGGGTAGACGACGAGGGACGTTCCCCCGATGATTAGCGTGTCCGCCTCGGAAATTGCTTTGAGCGCACCGTTCACCACGTCGTCGTCAAGCCCCTCCTCGTAGAGGACAACATCGGGTTTTACGATGCCGCCGCATTTTGTGCAGCGCGGGATTTTTTCATCCGTGTTTTCGCTTTCCGCAATGAAGTCAATGCCGTAGGGCGCGTGACAATCCATGCAGAAATTGCGCAGCGTGCTTCCGTGCAGCTCGAACACCCGGCGGCTTCCCGCCATTTGGTGCAGGCCGTCTATGTTCTGGGTGACTACGGCGCGCAGCTTCCCTTTTGCCTCAAGCTCCGCAAGGCGCGTGTGCGTTATGTTCGGCTTCACGTCCTTGATGATGAGCTTTTTGCGGTAGAAGCGGTAGAATTCTTTCGGGTCGCGGTCAAAAAACGAGCGGGAAATGATTTCTTCGGGCGGGTACTTCCACTCCTGGTTGTACAGCCCGTCACGGCTCCTGAAATCAGGAATGCCGCTTTCGGTTGAGACTCCCGCCCCGCCAAAGAACACGATGGCAGATGTCCCATCGATTATCTGCTGCAATTTCTTCACTTTTTCGTCAAATTCTTCCATAAAAATATCCTCCTGTTTGTGGCCGGGCTTGTGTGGAAAATCTGTTTTCCTTGCAAGACGGCAGTTCTTTCTGGCATGGCTATTTTGCTGCTCCCAAGTCCCGCTGCAGGATAAGCTCGAAGGTGTCCGTGTTCAGCGCGGGAATTTCCTCGCCCTTGTAGTCGAACGTTCCCAAAAACAGGCCATCCTCGTCGTTGTTGGCGATGGTGTGCAGCTCCGTGTCCTCAATCTCGTGGAAAAAGAGGATGTCCGAAATGTGCAGCGAGATTTGGTCGTCGTCGCGCTTTAAAAGCAGGAACAGCGGCTCCTTTGGGACTGTCTCGTTCCCGCTTTCCATGAGGGGAATCGGGTTCAGCACCGTGAACGGGTCCCCGCGCCTGTTTATGACACCCTCGATGTACGACGGCAGGAACGGCAGCTTGTAAACAGCCACGTCCCTGATGATTTCCCGCACCGCGCTGGACTGTATGGCGTATTTTTTTGAGCAGATGCTGAACACGAGCCAGTTCGTCTTTGGAACGTCCTCTGTCTTTTCATCTCGCCCCTCGGCGGAAATTTCCTCGATGCGCTTTACGATTTCTTCATTCATGATTTCTCTCCGCCGTCCTTTCCCTTTTCGTTCAGCTCCTCCGCGATTTCCTGCACGTTCTGCGCCGCACATGAAATGCTTTCCGTCGCCTGCGTGAAGTTGTCAACGCCCACGGCAATCTGCTTGAGCGTGATGAGAATCTGCTCCGAGGCGAGCGTCTGCTGCTGGATTATGGTTGTGATTGCGCCTGCGCTTTCCACCGTGATTTCGGACGCGTTCTTTATGCTCTCGAACTTTGACTCAAGCTCCTGTGCCTGCTGGCAGCCCTCGTTGATTTTTTCGGTTCCGCTCTCGGAGGCGAGGATGAGGCTGTCGGAGCTTTGCTGTATTTCGTTGATTTTTTCCTTGATTTCCTTCGTGCCGTCGATGATTCCGTCGGCAAGTCGGCGTATTTCCGTGGCGACGATGTGGAAATTCTTTCCTGCCTCGCCTGCGCTCGAAACCTCAAGCTCCGCGTTGAACGCGATGATTTTTGCCTGGTCCGCCACCGAGTTGATGAGAGACACAATGTCCCAGATGTTCTCGATTTTCTTTCCGAGGGATTTTATGCCGTCAATCGTGTGCTGGTTCGCATCAAAAATCTCCCGCAGCTTGGCAATGCTGTTTTGGAGGGAAGCGACACCAGAGTTCACGTCGTCGGATGTTTTCTTTGCGATTGAGTTCACATCCTTGATTTTCTTGGATATGTTCTCCGCAAGCTCGTTCGTGTCCTCCATTGTGGCGACGATTTCCTTGACCGCCGCGCTCTGGTCCTGGCTTGTGGCGGCATTCTCCTTTGCTGCCACGGCAAGGTTCTGTGTTTCCCCGTAGAGCTTGTCGCCCAGAGCCTTTTCCTTTGAGCGGATTTTTTCCATGTACCACAGGAGGAAAATCGTTGCCGCGATACAGATGAGCGTCACCAAAATGATTACAAGCGTGACGCTTCGCGCAAAGTACGATGTGAAGTCGGAGGTGAGCCCCTCGGTGACGAGGTACCATGGCGTGAAGCTGATTCTCTTGACCGCGTAGAATTTGTTCTTTATGACGATGGCCTTTGACGCTTTCACATAGTCTTCCTGCGTCATGTTCCCAAGCTGTATGTCGGAGTCCTCGAAGTAGTTTCCCTCAAGAACGTCCGATTCGTCTTTTGTGGCAAGGTAGCGGCCTGTAACGTCAATCATGCTGATGGTGGATTTTTCCGTTAGCTTCGTGCCTTTTGCAATCTTGCTGAACACGGACAAGTCCATGTCGAAGGCGCACACCCCTATGAGCTTCCCGTCCTGCGTCTTGACGGCGCGGGAGATGGTGACACATTTTTTCTTGGAGTCCGTGTTGAACGCGAAAATCCGTTCCGCATTCACAGCGTCCTTGAACCACGGCTTGTCGAACTGGTTGAAGTCCCCGGGAATCTCGGTGTCGTCGCTCATAATCATGTAGCCCCCTGATGAGAGCGGGGTGGCGGTGACATAATAGTATGTCGATACGAAGGAGACTTTCCCAGTGAGCTTGACGATTCTGGCAATCGTGTTCCTGTCTGTGGAATCAAGGGCAATGTTCGCGATTATGTTCAAGTTCGCCAGGTCATGGGAGAACAGGCTCGTGACGTGGTTTTCCACCACCGACAGCACTCCGGATGCCTGATGCTCAATATTCTCGTTGATTATTTTTGTGGTGACGTTTACGAAGAATATGATTGAAAAAAAACCGACCAGTGCAAGCGGAATGAAACTTGCGATGAAAAGTTTCGGCGAAATTGAGATTTTTTTTAATTTCATTTGATTCTCCTACAAAAAACTTACTATAATAATAGAGGTGTTCTTGAACTTTGTTTTCCGAACACTCCTATTATAAAGTATAAAGCGAATTTCGTAAAAAAGAAAACAGGAGGATTTTATGGAATCAGCAGAAACTAACGCTCTCTCTCTCACCGAGTCTGAAAAGTCCATTTTCATCACGCGCACTTACGGCTGGATGGCTCTGGCTCTTTTCATCAGCGCGGTCACGGCGTTCTTCACGGCGCGGAACATTTTCACCGAGAATGGTGGAGCCACCGCATTTGGACGCTTCTTGTTCGCCAACGGCATGGTGGGATTTTTCGTCCTTGCAATCGCGGAAATCGTGCTCGTGTTCTGGCTCACGCGCTCAATCAGGAAGATTTCTGTTCAGGCCGCCACCGTCGCGTTCGTGGCGTATTCGGTCATAAACGGCATTACGCTCTCATCGATTTTCATCGCGTACAAGATAAGCTCCATCGCCTCCGCTTTCTTTGGCTGCTCTGCCATGTTCCTCGCGCTCTGCTTCTACGGCTCCACCACAAAGCGGAATCTTTTGTCCATGGGAAAATACTTGATGATGGGACTCATCGGAATCCTCATCGCCTCTTTGGTGCAGATGGTCATCGGATTCTTCACGAAGACTCCCCTCACAATGCTCGACCTTCTCATTTCGGTGGCGACAATCATCGTGTTCACGGGGCTTACTGCCTACGACGCGCAGAAAATCCTAAAGACGGCGGAGCAGGCAAACGGAAGCGACGACTACAAGAAAGTCGCGATTATCGGTGCGCTTGAACTGTACCTGGATTTCATCAACTTGTTCCTCACGCTCCTGCGCCTCTTCGGAAAACGCCGCTAGGGTGCGAAAAAGCCACCCCACCGGCGGCTTGTGAAACATCGACTTTTCAGAGTTACCTCCAAAAATTGCAATTTTTGGAGGTTCCCATCATTTGTACAGCAGGAAAATCGTCGGGATTTTTCCAAGTTCCGGCGATTTTTCTTTTTTCCACGCGGCTATGGTCTTTGTGCGGATGGACTCGTCCTTCGTTGTGAGCGCGGATGCCACGCATAGTTTTGTCTCGGCGCGGCACGTTTTTAATAGCGCGTCGAAGAGCTTTTGGTTCCTGTATGGTGTCTCTATGAAGATTTGCGTCTGGTTCTCCTTGTGGACGCGGTTTTCCAGCTGCTTGATTTTTGATTCGCGCTCGCCGTTCTTCACGGGAAGGTAGCCGTTGAAGGCGAAGTTCTGCCCGTTGAACCCCGATGCCATGAGCGAGAGAATCATGGAATTCGGCCCCACCAGTGGCACCACGGGAAGATTTTTTTTGTGCGCGAGGGCGACGGCGCGGCTTCCAGGGTCTCCCACGGCTGGGCATCCAGCGTCCGAAATCACGCCCATCGCCTCTCCATTTTCCAGCGGGCGGAGCATCGCGGACAAATCGGCATTCTCCGCCGTGTGCTCGCTCAGCTCAAAAAAATCGCACTCGTCTATGGGAAAATCGCGGTCAAGCCTCGAAAGAAAGCGCACCGCCATTTTCCGCGACTCCACGATGAAATGGCGCAGATGCCGCACGACATCAGCGTTGTGGGGCGGGAGCACGAAGTCAGTCGGCGTGTCGCCCAGCGGGGACGGTATGAGGTAGAGCGCGGGGGAAAGAGGCGTTTCTTCCATTTCTTCCATCATTTTGCGCCGTAGACGGAATAATATTCGTCGATTTTTGCTTTTATCTCGTCGGTGATGATTTTTTTGTCTCCGTTGGTGTGCAGCACGTCGATGACATCTTTCATTGAGACGATTGCGCGGGCAGGAAAGCCGTATTTCTCGGAAATCACGTCCAGGGCCGCCTTTTGCGAATCCGGGGCTTTTTCCATGCGGTTGAGCGACACTATTTCGCCCACGATTTTGATTCCGCCCTCCCGCGTCTCCTGCGCCTTGATTTTTGGGTAGGTCTCCTCGATGGATTTCCCGCTCGTCGTCACGTCCTCGATGATTACCACACGGTCGCCGTCCTTCATCTGGTAGCCCAGGAGGGAGCCTTTGTCCGCGCCGTGGTCTTTTGCCTCCTTGCGGTCCGAGCAGTACTTGATTTCCTTCCCGAACAGGCGCGAGTACGCCACAGCCGTCACCACTGCAAGGGGGATTCCCTTGTATGCAGGCCCGAAGAACACGTCTATGTCGTCGCCGAAATTGTCGTGGATTGCCTTGGCGTAGAACTCGCCCAGGCGCGAAAGCTGGCTTCCTGTCACATATGCGCCCGCGTTCATGAAGAACGGCGACTGGCGGCCGCTTTTGAGGGTGAACGAGCCGAATTTGAGCACCTCGCACTCAACCATAAAATTGATGAAATCTGTCTTGTATTGTTCCATATAAAAATCTCCTATTTGTCAAATGTGAAGCACGGTTGCCCGTCAATCATCTCCATATGCACACCCGGCTGTGCTGGGGTTATGGAATCAAGGAACTCGATTTTAAGCCCTGTGTTTCATAAAAACTCCTGTCAAAAAATATATTTGATTCGGAAAAAAGGCAGCTGTTGGCCGCAGGTTTTCCGAACATTGCCTTTATTCCCAGCCGAAAGTTGCCGGCGGTTTGTTCGTCGCGTCAAAGTAGAGCGCGTCCACGAAAGGAAGGGAGGCGATTTTCCGCACAATCGACTTGAACACGTCGTCGCTGAACCAGGCGAAGCGCGCCGTCATAACGTCCTCGGAGCAGACCGGACGCAGGACAAAGCTTGCGCGGTTGGCTTTTGAGGCGTAGGGCAGGTCTATTGTGAGATGCTGGAAAATCTCGTTGTAAAGACCTCGGGCGTGGAGCTCCGAAAGCACGATGTCGTCAACGGCGCGAAGCTGGTCGAGCCTGTCACGGGTGCAGTAGCCCTCCTGAATCTTCATTTCGCCTTCCGCGATGGCAGGGTTTTTGTAGAGCGTGATGACGGTGCGGTTCAAAAACTGGGCCTTGTTCGTTATGGCGGAGCTTGCAGCCTCCACTTTCTCGCGCTTGCCTGGAATGTGGAAGAAGCCGTCGCCCTCGCTCTTGAACGTGAGGACCGCCGGGAAGCGGTACGTCCTGAAGTCGCCCTGAACGCCCACGCTGCGCACTGGAAGCACGCTGCGCTTCATGGAGGCGGTGCAGTTTTGGCAGAACGAGCTGATTTCCACCGCGTCCAGCTCCGCCTGGGCTTTTTTCAGCTCCGCCTCGTCCTCCGCGCCGAATTTTCCGTCGGAGCATAGCACGTTGATTGAAAGCCCCGGTCCCGGGAACGGATGGCGCATGACAAGCTCATCGGAAAGCCCGATTTTTTTCCCGATGGCGCGAACCTCGTCCTTGTACAAGTCCTTGAGGGGTTCGATTATCATTCCCGCCGCAATGAGTTTTTGGATTCCATCCACGCGGTTGTGGTGCGTCTTTATCGTCTTGGAATTTTTCGTTCCGCCCGATTCGATGATGTCTGGGTAGAGAGTCCCCTGGGCGAGCATCCATTTTGATTCGTCCAGCTTTTGCTCCTTAACGAACTCGTCCCGCACGGTGATGAAATTCTCGCCCACCGCCATGCGCTTTTTCTGCGGGTCGGTGAGACCTGAAATCGCCTTGAGGAAGCTCTCGGACGCGTCCTTAACGAGGAAGTTGTTGAACCCGTGCGCCCTGTACGCCTTCTCCACGTTCTTGGACTCGTCCTTTCGCATGAAGCCGTTGTCGATGTGGAGACCCAGCACGCGTTCCTGCCCCAGAGCCTTGTTCAGCAGGGCGAATGCCACGGTGGAGTCAACGCCGCCCGAAAGGAAGAGAAGCACGTTCTTGTCCTTCGCGTCCTTCTTTATGTTGTCCATGATGACCGAAAGAACGGTGTCATCGTCCCAGTTGCGCTCCATGCCGCATATTTTTGCGAAGTTCTGGAAAATGCGGTTTCCTTCCGGCGTGTCCTTCACCTCGCAGTGGCACTGGAGGCTGAACCGTTTCTTTGCCAGATTCTGCACGGCGGCGAAAGGGCAGTCCTTTGTTGTCCCGATGACTTCGAACCCGTCTCCCAGCGAGAGCACGCCGTCCTGATGGCTCATCCACACCTGCGTCGTCTCCGAGATTCCGTCCAGGAGCGGGGATGATTTTCCCCCGTCCGTCTTTGTCAGGTGTGCGATTCCGAACTCGCCCACATCCGCCTTCCCGACTTTTCCTCCGTAGCTTTTTGCCATGAGCTGATGCCCGTAGCAAAGACCGAGAATCGGCACTGGGAGCGAAAGAATTTTCTCGTTGAACTCGGGAACATCGTCTTCGTACACGGACGACGGACCGCCCGAGAATACGATTCCCCGTGCGCCTTCCAATGCCGCCACGTCCGCAGACGGGAGCGCAATCTCAGAATAGAAGCCCAGGGCGCGGAATCTTTTTGCAATCAAATGCGCGTACTGCGACCCAAAATCAAGAACGACGATTTTTTCTCGTGACATATAATTTCTCCAGAATAAAAGGGCAATCCCCGAAAAATAGACCTGTTCGATAACTGCGTTATCGCTCATTCGCTTCAAAGTGGCCTGCCAAGAGACAAAAGTTTTCCGGCAGGTCTAATTGCTTTTTGACAGTATAGAGGAAAAGTCCGTACTTGAGAACCGATTTTGCAATTCTGGCTTGACGATTGAAGCTGTTGCCTTATATACCGATAATCAGTTGTATGAAAGCGTATGTTCCAATAATTCTTTCAGCAACATTCATTCTGTTTTCCTGCGCGTCCACCAAAACCATCCGCTTCCGGGACGTTGCAGGAAATCCGCACAAATTCGCGGTGAACCAAAACGCCGCGTTCCACGAGTTCGACAAGAAAAAATTCGTCCGTGGCGAGGATGGAAAACTGTATTATGACGACGACCGCTACGTTGTGCGGCACGGGCTTGACATTTCGCGGCACGACGGAAAAATCGACTGGGAGAAAGTGCGCGCCCAGGGATACGACTTCATAATCTTCCGTGTGGCGTACCGAGGCTACCAGAGCGGCATTCTCCACGAGGACGAGAATTTCAGGGAGAATATTGTGGGTGCGCTGGCCGCAGGCTTCGACGTGGGGGCCTATGTGTTCTCCCAGGCCATAAACGAGGAGGAGGCGGTGGAGGAGGCCGAATTCATCCTGGACATAATCAAGGACTACAATATAACTCTTCCCGTGGTGTACGACCCGGAGAGCATTCCCTGGGAGGAGGCTCGCACCGACGACATCCCGGGCGAGCAGTTCACTCGCAACACGAAGATTTTCTGCGAGCTTGTGAAGGAGGCTGGCTACAGGCCCATGATTTATGCGAACCATCTCTGGCAGGCGTTCATGTTCGACATGGAGGCCCTCAAGGAATACACGTTCTGGTACGCCGACTACGAGGACAGCCCCCAGCTTCCATATGATTTCGAGTTCTGGCAGTACACTGCCAAGCAGAAGGTGGACGGAATAGAGCCTGAATGTGACGCGGACATTTGGATTTTGCGCCGCACCGACAATGACCGGCAGGAATCGGACGTGAAAACGGCCGGTTGATGGGGCTGGAGCCGCGTTCAGTGCTAATCTGGCTGCAAATTTGTTGTCAATCGGGCGAAAAAGTGAAAATCATTGGCACAAACTATTGATTTTATGGTAGAATCAAAAATGATGGAGATTTTCTTATGAAGAATAAATTTTTGCCGATAGCGGCACTTTCGCTTTTGACATTTGTTTTTTCCTCATGCTATTCGGCCAGACTGCAGCAGGCGCTGGCAGAAGTCGAAGAGCTGAGCGGAAAAGTTGCTCTTGTTGAAGAGGATATCGAAGCAAAAAACGCGGAGATTGAATCTAAAGAGGATGAGATTGCTGCGCTCAAGAAGCAGATTGCGGACTTGGAAAAAAGAGGCAACAACGACAAGGAAATTGCCGAAAAGAACAAGACCATTTCCGATCTTGAAAAAGAAGTGGCAAGTCTCAAGTCTCAGGTCAGCTCAAAGGAAGACGAGATTTCCAAGCTCAAGAACCAAATCGCGGAGTTGAGCAAGCAGCAGGCTGACACCGCCGGCTTGAACAAGACAATCGACAACCAGAAGAAGCAGATCGACGACTTGAACAAGCAGGTCGCAAACCTCAACAACACTGTTTCAAACCAGAAGAAGCAGCTTGACGACCTTTCAAAGCAGAATTCCGATTCTTCAAGCCTCAAGAAGCAGGTGTCGGATCTTACGTCAACAAACGCAAGCCAGAAGAAGACAATCGACGACTTGAACAAGCAGGTGTCCAACCTCAATACAACTGTCGCAAACCAGAAGAAGCAGATTGACGACTTGAACAAGCAGAACTCCGGCGGCTCAAATCTCCAGAAGCAGGTATCGGATCTCACGTCAACAAACTCAAACCTCAAGAAGCAGGTTGATGATTTGAACAAGCAGGTTTCAGGCCTCAATTCAACGAACTCGAACCAGAAGAAGCAGATTGACGACTTGAACAAGCAGATTGCAAGCCTCAACACCACAATCAACAATCAGAAAAAACAGATTGACGATTTGAACAAGAAGGCTGCAACAAGCAACTCCGCCGCTGCGAACGTCCTTGAGTCGGCTCAGGACAAGCAGATTGCGAGCCTCAACAACACAATCGCTGCCCAGAAGAAGCAGATTGAGGATTTGACCAAGCAGGTGGCAAACCTCAACACTACGGTGAACAACCAGAAGAAGCAGATTGACGAGCTGACAAAGCAGAATGCCGCCAACGCCCAGGCTGCAAAGCAGAACGAGCAGCTGACAAAGCAGGTTTCAGACCTGAACAACACAATCGCAAATCAGAAAAAGCAGCTTGACGACTTGAACAAGCAGCTCGCCCAGGCAAAGGCATCTTCCGCCAATGCGAACCAGACGGCAGCCTTGAACAAGCAGATTTCAGACTTGAACACCACAATCGCAAACCAGAAGAAGCAGATTGATGATTTGAACAAGCAGCTTGCCCAGGCAAAGAGCGCGTCTTCCGCCAACGCCGCCAATGCGAACCAGGTGGCGGAGCTGAACAAGCAGATTGCGAACCTCAACACCACAATCGCCGCCCAGAAGAAACAGATAGACGACTTGAACAAGCAGGTGGCAGCCAACGCCAATGCCGCAAAGCAGAACGCGGACTTGAACAAGCAGATTGCCAATCTCAACAACACAATCGCCGCCCAGAAGAAGCAGCTTGACGATTTGAACAAACAGCTCGCCCAGGCAAAGGCTTCCGGGAACGCAGCCGCATCTGCCGACTTGACAAAGCAGATTGCAGACCTGAACAACACGATTGCAGCCCAGAAGAAGCAGATAGACGACTTGAACAAGCAGGTGGCAGCCAACGCCAATGCCGCAAAACAGGTTTCTGACTTGAACAAGCAGGTCGCAAACTTGAACACGACTGTTGCAAACCAGAAAAAACAAATCGACGACTTGAACAAACAGCTTGCCCAGGCAAAGAGCGCGTCTTCCGCCAATGCTGCCAATGCGAACCAGGCGGCGGAGCTGAACAAGCAGATTGCGAACCTCAACAACACAATCGCCGCCCAGAAAAAGCAGCTTGACGACTTGAACAAGCAGAGCGCTGCCAACGCCAATGCTGCAAAGCAGAACGCGGACTTGAACAAGCAGATTGCAAACCTCAACACCACAATCAACAATCAGAAAAAACAGATTGACGATTTGAACAAACAGCTCGCCCAGGCAAAGGCTTCCGGGAATGCCGCCGCATCTGCCGACTTGACGAAGCAGATTGCAGACCTGAACAACACGATTGCAGCCCAGAAGAAGCAGATAGACGACTTGAACAAGCAGGTGGCAGCCAACGCCAATGCCGCAAAGCAGAACGCGGACTTGAACAAGC
>JAFPYB010000123.1 GCA_017412405.1 Treponema sp.
CTTTAAGGAAAATCTGAAGTCTGAGTTAAAATATCAAGGAATGCAGCTCAAAGAACTCTCGGCTCGATGTGGAATCAGTAAGAACACACTTGGGAATTATTTGACAGGCCACAATTCTGTTCCTTCAGCCGACTCGGCTGTGAAAATTGCTCATGCACTTGGTGTTTCAGTTGAGTATTTAGTCACAGGTTGCGATATTAATGGAAAATCGATGGATGTTTTTCCTTTGCGTTACAGAAAAATTATTCAGGACTTGTCTACTCTAGATGATATAGATTTTGAGGCGGTGGAGGTTATGGTTTCAACGCTCAAAAAGCGATACAGCCCCTAATCCGCCCTCCCCTGCCGCGCGTCGCGCTCAAGACCACGCATAACCCACACAAAACTTGCCGTCAGGAACAAAAACGTGACAATCCATGAGAGCGGGTACGAATAGAAAATGCTCTGGAACGTATGGAAGCGCGGAATCTGGAAGAATGTGAAGATGTAGACCATGCGAAGCCCGCACGCGCCCACAAGGGTGACAATCATCGGCATGACCGAGTGCCCCACCCCACGGATTGCGCTTGCCATGCAGTCCATCATGCCGCAGGTGCAGTACGTTGCGAGAATCACCGACAGGCGGAGCATTCCGGCATCCACCACCTCCCCATTGGGCGAATAGAGCGAGAGGAGCGCGCGCCCGAAGAACAATGCCGTTAGCCCAAGGACAAGCCCCACGATGGTGACGATACATTCTGCAATGACAACGAGTCGCTTTATCCTGTCGAAGCGATGTGCGCCCATGTTCTGGCCGGCGAATGTGAGTGTTCCCTGGGCAAAGCTGTTCATGGAGATGTAGACAAAACCCTCTATGCTTTGGGCCGCGCTGTTTCCAGCCACCATCACCGCGCCGAAAGAGTTGACGCTGGACTGGATAATCACGTTGGAGAAGCTGAAAAGCATTCCCTGGAAGCCGGCAGGAAGTCCGATTTTTACGATTCGGGCAAGAATCGCCTTGTCTATGCTGAGTTTTTTTGGTTCAAGGCGGAATTCGTCTTCCTCGCGCATGAGAATCATCACGACGCACACTGCGCTGAACACTTGGCTCAAAACTGTGGCGAACGCCACTCCGGCAACGTCCATCTTGAAGGAAATCACGAAAATCAAGTTGAGTATGACATTTATGACACCGGCGACGAGCAGGATGTAGAGCGGTCTTTTTGTGTCGCCCTTTGCGCGAAGGAGTGCCGCGCCAAAGTTGTATATGACTGTCGCCATGATTCCGCCGAAAAAGACTTTGAGGTACAGCGTGGATAGCGGCAGCACGTCTTTTGGCGAACCCATGAGCACGAGAATCTGCCTGGAGAATGCGATGCCAACCACGGTGAGGGCAATGCCCCCGATTATGCTCAAAACCATTGTCGTGTGGACGGTTTTGTTCAGCTCTGCCTTTTTTCCCGCGCCCAAGAAATTTGCCGCAACCACGTTGCAGCCTACTCCAAGCCCGATGAAAAAATTCACGAGCAGATTGACCATCGATGAAGTTGAGCCGACTGCAGCCAGGGAGTTGTCGCCCGCATAACGCCCCACCACCACTATGTCGGCGGCATTGAAAAGCAGCTGGAGGATTGAGCTTAAAATGAGCGGAACTGCGAATTTCACCAGTTTGGGAAAAATCGCGCCTTGTGTCATGTCGATTTTATTTTTCATACGGATTTATATGTCATTATTACATATTTTTGAAAAATGTGCTATTTTTTATGAATCTGTAATGCAAACGACACATGTTGTGCCGCAGTTTCTTTGCGGCATGTAAATCTGATTACGCGACATTCTGAAAAATCAACGAAAATCGCCGGCATTTCGCTGGCAAACAAGGAGTCTCTTATGCCAAGAAATCAATTTCAGCGCATGATTTTTGCGCTCATCACAGTTGTCATCACTGTGCACGCCTATGTTTTCTACAGTTTGTATGTGGTGAACGGAACTGCACTCATGCAGCTGACGGACACGCATGGTGTGCTTGACGCGATTCGGGCGCAGGGCGGCGTGTATATGTGCGGGCGTTACCTTCCTATTTGGGCTGTGGTGCTCATCGAGTTCTGCTTTGCCTACACCCTTGAGGTCATCATGGGTAGCCCGCTTTCCTTCAAGCTCGCCTGCCGAAAATTTGACCCGCGCAAGAACCACCCGATGATTTTCGAGTCGGCAATCATCACCGCCACGGTCTGCCTCATGTGCCCGGCGATGAGCCTTATCGCGGCGTTCCTGTATTATCCGTACTATGCGGGATTCAGCGTGGTGACGCTTCTTTGCACATGGTTCAAGCTCGTGTGCGTCAACCTTCCGTTTGCGTATTTTGGTCAAATGTTCTTCATTCAGCCGTTCGTGCGCTTTTCGTTCAGGACGATTTTTGCCAAAGACATTGCGGCGCGGCAAGAGCAGAACGTCGGAACAAATGTGAAGCCGAAGAACGAGGTGGAGGCCATTCAGGATGTCATCATCCGCGAGAAGAAAATTGCCGCGGAGGACTCTGAGTAAAAAATCGGTTCGATTCCGCCCTGCTGCATGAAAAAGCAAAAAAAAGCAGCCGCCACAAGATGACAACTGCTTTTCATTCTTTTTTCAAAGCTATTATTTGATGCCGCGTATCAGCTCGATGATTGCTGGTGTTTTCACGATTCCCAAATCATCCGCGCTGATTTTTTTCTCGTCCGTGTTGTTCGGGAGAATCCTGCTTCCATTCTGGCCTGCTGCTGGAACATTGTCAGAAATCTGCTTGTCCTCGTCGCTTTGCGGCAGGGATTTCAAGAGCACCTCGTCGCCCACGTTCACCTTGTCATAGAAGCCTTTCTGCTCAAGAAGCCCCTGTGAAATCTCCTCGCCCGTTTTTGTCACTGTTATTGTGCCGAGCTGATTTTTTTCCTCGAATACAACGCCAAGTCCTTGGTCGGCAGTGGTGATTTTCCCGACTTTTACCACGTCGAAAATCGCTCCGTCCACAATGCCGTCCGCGCTTCCCAAGTCAACGAGAACGTCGTTCACGCTTCTGTCGATGATTTTTCCGCGGATTGGGAGAATGTTGAGCAGGTCGCGGCGGAACGTGCGCAATACCGAAGCAAAGCGGTCGTTTCCTGTGCGGTATGAGCCGAACCGGGCTGTTTCCGTGCCAGTCCGTCCAGAGTAGACGACTGAATCAAGGGAAATTTCGCGGTCGCTTTCCTCAATGGACAAAATGAGGAAGTAGTCCAAGTTGTTCTTTCTGGCCAGACGGTATGCTTCCCCGTAGCCGCTCACGGCCTGATTGTCAACCACAACTGATGTTGACGAGATTCCGGAGAAAATGTCGGCCGCCATGCCGGCTGCGATTTCTTCTGCATCTGGATGGAAAAGCTGTGCTGACGATTTTGTGTAGAATACGCCCACGTGCCAGCGAATTTTGTCCAAATAGAACGGATTTACGTTCCATTTTGTTCCAAGTGAATATTTCAGGAGCGCATCGTAATTCTCGATGATGTCTGACGTTTTCCTGTCCAGCTTTTGCCCCTTCGCTTTTGCCTGGTTCTCGATGAATTTGAGCTGGTTCAAATAGTTTTCGTTCATTCCCGAGCGCGATAGGAATTCCGCGAATTCCCGCCGTGTGGTGGCATCCATTGGGTTGAGCTTGAGCGCGCGCTGATATTCGTAGCGTGTTTCCTCGCCCATGAAGACCTTGTTGTAGTCGTGCGCCTTCTTGATGTGGTACTTTGCCCAGTCTGCCCGCCGCGGATCCTCCACTGGAAGCAGTTTTGTGACAAGCAGCTCAAGAGCCGCGCGCATCATTTCGTCCTGTTCGTCTATGGAAAGAGCCGTGCTCCATGTTGAGATTGCATCGTTGAATTTGTTCTGGCGGTACTGTGAAAGCCCCTTCAAGTACCATGCCTCGATTGTCTTTCTGTTTTTTGAAATCAAGTAGTCCGCAACATCTATTACGTCATCGTAACGCAGCTGTGCGTAGAGGATTGAAGCCAAAAGCACATACGCCTTTGTGCTTTCGCCCTTTATCTGGACAGATGCGCGTACCCTGCGCTCCGCCTCGGAAAGATTGCCCTTTTTGGCCGCAAGGTATGCCGCAAGGTAATGGACTTCTGCATCGCCTGAATAATAGCGGAGAGCCTGTGAGATGTAGTTTTCTGCGGCGGCATCGTTTCCTGTCTCGGAAGAGAGGAGCGCGAGGGACAAAAGAGCCTTCCTGTTGTTTGACTGGCGTTTGAGCGCGTCAAGGTACAGGTTCTTTGCGCCGTTGTAGCTTCCCGAGTACAACTCGATTTCCGCAAGACCGAACCGTGCGTCCAAGTCGTTTGGATAGATTTTGAGAATGTCGTTGAACGTCTTTCTTGCATCGTCTAGTTTTCCCAGCGAGATGTAAATAAGCCCGCGCAGGTTCATGATGTCTGTTCTGTTCTTTGCGTACTTGTCCGCTGAATCAAGGTATGTGAGCGCAAGCGTGTAGTCGCCCAGCGCATACGTCACTTGGGAAAGATGGAACCATGCGTCGCCGTATGCGGGGTTTTTCTGCAATGCTTGGTTGAAATCCTCGGAAGCGCCGTAAAAATCGTCACGGTTCTGTTTTTCAAGCCCTGACTCGAAAAATCCGAGTGCCGTCTGGTTTTGCGCAAAAACGGAGGAAGAAAGAGCAAATATAAGAACTGATGCAAAAAGTTTTATTTTCATATGTTTCTCTTCAAAAAAGATTTTTTTAATTATCGTCAGATTTTGTCTCGACCTTTTTAATTACTTTTATCAAATTGACCCGATGTCCTTCCATATCCTGAATTATGAAATCCAAGTTGTCGTAATCGGTCTTCTCGTACTTGGCTGGAATCCTGCCGAACAAGTCAAGGACGAAACCGCCGAGGGTGTCGAAGTTGTCCGTGGGCAAAGCGGAGCCGATTGTCTCGTTCAAGTCTTCGAGATTGACCCGCGCGTCGCACAGCCAGACGCTTTCGCCGAGGGAAACTATGTCCTCCCGCTCGTTGTCGAATTCGTCCTGGATGTCGCCCACAATCTCTTCGATTATGTCCTCCATGCAGACGATTCCCGACATTCCGCCGTATTCGTCGATGGCAATTGCAATGTGGATATGCCGCCGCTTGAATTCCCGGAGCAGACTGTCGATTTTTTTTGATTCAGGAACGAAGTACGCCTTGCGAGTGATTTTCCGCAAATCGATTTTTTCTTTCTGCGAGAAAACCTTTATTAAATCCTTGACGTACAAGACACCCACCACGTTGTCAATGGACTCGTTGTAGACCGGGAATCGCGAATGGCCGCTCTCGGCGATTTTTTCAAGCATCTCCTGCTCGGGTGTGTCAATCGAGATGAAATCAACATCGATTCGTGGAATCATAACTTCCTTGACGGACGTTTCCCCCAAATCTTCGATTCCCTTGATCATGTCCTTTTTTTCTTCAATCAAGCTCTCGTCTTGACTTCGCTCGGAATCCACCGCCGATTTTTCGGTTTCCCCGGATTTTTTCGACTTGAATTTTTTAAAATCAAATAGCCCCATATATTTTTTTTCCTATAGTATGTGAATGTCGCTCAATTCGCCCAAGATTTTCTCCTGAAGCGTGAGCATCTCGCCCGTTGGCTGCACGCCCTTTTCGATGTGCTCCTCTCCGTGGTCAAAGCCGTTGATGTGCAGTGTGCCGTGAATGAGGAGCCGTTTTAGCTCCTCGTCCTCCGGAACGCCAAAGTACTCGGCGTTTTTCGGCACTGTCTCAAGGCTGATGATGATGTCTCCCATGCTCCGCCACGTGCTTCCCTCCTCGTCCGTGTACGTCTCCCCGTTCTCAAAGGAAAGCACGTCCGTGGGCGCGTCTATGTTGCGGTACGTCCTGGTCAGCTCTTGGATGAAATCGTCGTTGCAGAACAGGATGGACACCTCCTCCCCTTCGGCGGAAATTTTTTCCAGAACCGTCTGCTCGAACGGAACGATTTTTGAAATCCATTCAGGCTCGTCAAGTCCGTCCTGAACGGAAACGAAAACATTATTCTTCATTTTTTGATTCTCCGTTCCGTCTGATTTTGTGCCGCCATCGTTCTTTAAATCATTTTCCTCTTTTGAGGTTTCGGATTTTTCAGACTGATTTTGTTTTATTTCCGCATTTTCCGCGTCTTCTGCTTTTTTCTCGATTTCGCGTTTGTCTTCAATCTCGTCCGGGTCTTTCTGGTTGGGATATTTTACGCGGGAATGGTAGTACGCCGCCAAAAGCTGGACGAAAATCCCCTTGATTTTTGAAAGCTCCCCGAAAGTTAGCCCCGAGTTGTCAAGCTGGTGATGCTCGACTTTTGCGTTTATGAGTTCTTGGATGAATTTTTCAAGGCGCGGAACGGACGGCTTGTCCAGCGATTTGCATGCCGCCTCCACCGTGTCCGCGAGCATGACAACTGCGCTTTCCTTTGTGACCGGCGGATTTCCTGGGTACGAGAAATCTTCCTCGGAGGCATTCGGGTCTTTTTCCTTCGCCTTGTAGTAGAATCCTGCAATGACGCTGTTTCCGTGGTGCTCGGCGATGATGTCGATAATCTGCTGCGGCAGGTGCAGTGCCTTTGCCTTTTCGATTCCGAGCTTGACATGGCTTTTTATGACGGATGCCGAAAGCGACGGGTTCATGTCGTCGTGCTTGTTTTTTCCGTCCTGGTTCTCAGTGAAATATTCTGGATGTTCCACCTTGCCAATGTCGTGGTAGTACGCCCCCACCCGCGCCAAAAGCGAGTTTGCGCCTATTGCCTTGCAGCCGTTTTCTGCCAGCTGCGCCACCATCATGCTGTGCTGGTACGTTCCGCTGGCCGAAAGAAGAAGCTCCTGCATTGTGGGGTTGTTCTGGTCGCTCAAATCCATGAGGCGGAACACGGATGCCGTGTTCATGATGATTTCAAGCGGAGTGAGGAGACCGAGGGTGAGAATGCCCGAGAAGAACCCGTTCAGGAACACTGCCGGCAGGAGGAATATGCTGTCGCTGAAACTGCCCTTGAAGATGACTTTGAGCAGGATTATGAACACGATGTTGAACACGGCGAGGAAAATCGACGAGAACACCATGTCGGTGCGGCGTTCTATTTTGCGCACGATTTTTGCCGCGGATATTGAGTTTGCCAGCGTGAAAAGGCATGGCACAACCGAAAAATTGCTCACGCACAATATGCCGAGGGAGGACACGATTGCAAAAAATAGGGCTGAACGTTGACCGAACAGAATTGCAATCAGGAACGAGCAGAGAGCCGACGGAATGATGGCGCAAATGTGGAACTCGTCCTGGAACAGCAGCGACTTGTCCGCAACCACGGTGACGAACAGGATGAGCGCATAAAGGATTGCCTCAAGAATCGGCTCCTTCATTTGGAAAACTTTGCCCAAAAGCGACGGGTGGAACAAAATTGACCATAGCACGAGCACCAGAAGCATGAACAAAATCTTGTTGGCGAACATACGGTAATCCACATAGCCGTGGGACTGGGACATTTTCTCAAGCTTGTGGTAGCTTTCCTCGCTTATGGGGAAGCCCTTCTTGATGACTTTCTCCCCCTGCTCGATTGCGAACGGGTAGAATTCATCGGGCGGAATGGAATTGGGCGCAATGATGTTCCTGTCCGCCACCTGCCCAATCTCGAACTCGTCCAGCTTGAAGGAGGCGACCGTCTCCGATTTTGTCGTGTCAAAGTACACAATGGAAACGATGGTCATGAAAAACAGGATGAACAGGAGCACATAGCTCCACTTCGTCTTGAAAAAATCCGCTATCATGCCGAAAAACGTTGTGTTTTCTTCGTTACTGTTCTGCGTTTTATTCATTTTCGTATGCCTGCACAATTTTTCTTACCAAAGACGAACGAACAACATCAGAGCCGTCCAGCTCCACGATGCTGATTTCTGGAATGTCACGCAGGATTTTGAGCGCGTGGACAAGCCCAGAGTTGTACCGCATCGGCAAATCGATTTGGGTTATGTCGCCAGTTATGAAGACTTTTGAATTTTCCCCCATTCTGGTGAGGAACATTTTCATCTGCTCCGAGGTGGTGTTCTGGGCTTCGTCCAAAATCACCGCCGCATTGTTCAGCGTTCGCCCGCGCATATACGCGAGCGGGGCTATTTCTATAATACCATTTTCAGTGAGTTTGTGTACTGTTTCGTGGGGAATGCACGAATTCATGGAGTCGTAGAGCGGACGCAGGTACGGATTGATTTTTTCCTCCAAGCTGCCTGGAAGAAAGCCGAGGCTTTCCCCCGCCTCCACCACGGGGCGCGTGAGAATGATTGAATTGATTTTTTTTGACAGGACGAGCCTTAGGGCCTCTGCCACCGCCAAGAACGTCTTTCCGCTTCCGGCCGGTCCTACGGCGAACACGAGGTCGTTCTTTCGGAACGCGTTCACGAGCGCACACTGGTTTCTCGTCTTGGGATAGACTTTCCGCGTGCTTCCCGGAATTGATATGGCGAAGTCGCCCGCATTGAAGTTCGTGTTGATTTCGTCGCGGTCAAAACCGTTGTTCAGTATCGATGAAATCAAATCTGAAGGATTCGCGGATTCCGATGAAGTCTCGGACAATTCGTCAAGTATCCGGTCGATTATGAATTTGAACTGCTGCTTTTTTGAATCGTCGTCCGTATCGATTGAAAGCTCGTTTCCTTTCGTAAAGACTGAAAGCCCCAGATGATTCTCAATGAGTTTTATGTTGCTGTCGTTTGTTCCACAGATTTGTGCGATGACGCACGAATCTGGGAGCACTATTGTAAATTCATTGTTCACTACTATAATTATGAGCCGAAAAGCAAATTTGTCAATAAGCTATACAAATGACATTTAATCTTGGTTGAGCTTCCATTCTCCGTATTTGTCCACAATCTGTGTCTTCATGCTTGAAAGCGGCCGCCATGACACGCTCAGCTTCATGTACGGCTCAAAGTCATAGTATGCTTTTCCGCCGCGCTTGTTCTCCGACGATGTTGCAGAAATGTAGCGCGGCGTGATGGAGAACTCGAAGTTCAAGTCCCAGTCGTGCAGGTCGTGGGTTACGAGGACTTTGAACGTCTTGAGCTTGAAGCCGCTTTCCCGCCGCTTGCTCTCGTTGTCGAACCGGAAGGAGTTCAGCAGGTCCGTCATCATGTTGCGCTCGCCTTTCTCCTGATAATAATATTCGTAGTCGTCCTTTGAGCAGAAGTAGCGGAATATTGTCGAGTTGCGGCTTTCCGTGCTGAACGTGATGTCCAGCAGCTTGTTGATTTTGAACGTGAACGCCGGAATGAACGTGAAGTAGCTGCTCGTTGGTTTGAGGTAGTCGTAGACTAGGCTTGTGGAGAGCGACGGCGCGAACTGGATTTTTTCGTTCAGGTATTTGAATGTCTTTTTCGTGCTGGTGTATGCGACGCTCAGCGAATATGGCTGGAACGTCTTGTCCGCTGAATTCTTTGCCTTCCATCCGCTTCCCTGGATAAAATCGTAGCCTGCGACGTAGCTTGCCGTGTAAGCGAACTGGATTCCGTAGCCGGAAAGGGAGAATTTGAGCGAGTCGCTGTAGTTGTCCTCGATGTTGTAGACGAAACTCTGGTTGAAGCTGAGTTTTGAAGAGAAGAGCTTGATTGCCAGGGACTGGGAGAAATCTTCTTTTACCCATGTGTCGTCCGTGGTGCTCTTGCGCTTTACGCCAGTGCCGGCGGACAGCGTGAGGAACGAGTTTGCGAGGCTCCATTGCCATGCGTATCTGTCTGGCTGCGGCGGGAGTGTTGATGAGAGCGCGAGTTTCTGCGAGAGATTCCCCTTCTTTGCGGCAAGCACCACGTTCAGGTTGTGGGTGGTGAACCGCTCGCTGTCCGTCAAGTCCATCGTCAGGTATTCCCATTCAGGCTCGTTTGGGTCGGTGGAGATGTATTTTGTCTCAAGGAGCTTTGCCGTGGTGTTCCATGAAATCGATGTGTCGGAAAAATATTCGTTGTAATAGAACGGCTTTATGGTGAGCGCGTTGGATTCCAGCAGGTCGAGCTTGAGCGCGTTGTTGTCCGCGTTCCTGATTGATTTTATGGAGCTTTCCGAGTAGCCGCCGTTTGACGTGTCGTCTTTTTTTCCGAGGGAATTTTCCAGGGCTTCCTTCAGGTATGGATGCTCCTGATAGACAGGCGAGAAGTCCAGCGTGTTCGTGAGCGTGATGAATCCGCCTTTTATCCCCAGCGAGCTTGAAATCGACGTGGGGGACTTCATCTGGTAGTACGTTGACTGCATGTCGCTCCACGAAAAATCTTCTGGCGTGTAGATTGTCGTCGAATTGTACGAAATTTGCGACGTGAACGCCGGCGTGAGGGAATAGTCCAGCGAATATGTGATGTCGCTCAGGTCTCGCGTGCTTGGGGACACGCCGTTGAGAGACGGGAGCGCGTCTTTTGTGAATGCCACGCCTTTGGAAGATTCCGTGCCGTCTTCCTTTTTGCCTGATTCCTCGTCTTTGTCTTCTTCTTTGCTTTTTTCCTCGTCTTTATCTTCCTCTCCGTCCTCAGATTCCTTGTCCTTTTCCTTCTGCTCGGAATTTTTCTTGAAAATGTCGCGTTGGCTCAATAGCTCGTCTGGTGCGGAAATAGCCGGGGAAGAGGCTGCCGCCTGGGATTTCTGGGGTTTCGGGTACTTGACGATGTTTCCCGCGATTTTTACCGAAGCATTTGCCGGTGTTATCTGCGATGGATAGAAGAAATACCGCTCCGGCGTGTAAGTGCTCCAGTTCTTGTCCTTCTTGTACTCTTCGCGCTCCGAGAGCTTCGTGTTCGCCTTGGAGGAATAAACCACGTCCGAGTTGAAATTTGTGATTGCCAGCGTGCTTATGTGCGTGCTGATTTTTTCTGGGAGCGTGAATGTGTGGTTCGCCGCCATGTTCCACGTGAATGTGGTGGTTGTTTTTATATCGCTGTCGTCGTTGTTGCTGGTGTTTGAATTCATTGCGTAGTCAATCCAGTCCATGCTTTCAGCGCGGGTGTTGAAATCGTAGCCGAAGTACGGGTCGGAGTACAGAGGGAGTGCCACTTTTATGGATATTGGCTTTACGAACGTCAATTCAAGATTTGCCTGATAGCGGAACGGCATTTTCAGCCCCATGAAGTTCCCGTGGTCGCTCACGCGCTCGCCGTTGTTGTTCGTGGCGATGTATGCGCCGTTTTCGGTGTTCTTGAAGATTGTGTTGCTGAACCCCAGCTCCACGTTTCCCTTGAGGGACGTGAGGAAGGAGCTTGGGGCGAGATTTGCGTCAAGACCCACCATGGCGCCTAAATTTGCGTAATAGTCCGCCATGAGCTTGACAAAGTGCGTTGTGTCCCCAGTGTAGTCCTCGTCAAGGTTGTGGAGCACGATTCCTTCAAGTTTCTGCTTTTTGAGCTTGCTTGTTTTCATCAAGCTGATGAAATTGAGGTCGTCGCTGTCGCTGGTGCTTGATTTTGTTGTGGCGGTCCTGATGTCGGCATTGCTCTTTGCGTTGAGCGGCTTGCGCCCGTACAGGTATGTCGTCGTGTTGATGTAATATCCCTCGCGGTTTCTGTAGCCGAATGCAGGATTGAATACAAGCTCGTCCTTCGGGTAGTAGAACGCCGGAAGCCACAAAAGCGGCACACGCCCCACGTACAGGAGGGCGTTCAGGAATGCGAACTCGCCGCCTGGCAAGAGCCATATGCGGGAAGCCTTGATTTGCCAGTGGGGATTTTCATCGTCGCAGAACGTGAGGTTTCCGTTCTTGAACGCAACCGTGCCGCCCGAGTCTCGTCCGAAAATCTCCGAGGAGACGACGAGCGTGGAGCCGCTGGGAAGGTTCAGGGAATCGCTTGAAGCCTGGATGACCTTTCCGTTGTCGAAGATTCCCTCCAGCGTGAGCGTGTTGAACACGAGTGTGCTGGCCGTTATCGTCTCCTTGCCGCCTGAAGTTGTGCCGGTCCCTTCCAGCGTGATGTCGCCCTCTGCGTAGAGAATGTTCGTCGCCCTGTTGAAATTTATGCTCGATGCTGTTATGACAGTTGTGGAAGAGCCTTTCGTTATTGATACACGGACTTCCCCTGAAAGAACAATCAGGTCCTCCTCGGAATCATCCTTTTTTTTGTATTCGGTCTTTTGGGCGTGTTCGATTTTTATTATCGATTTTTCGCCGGATGATTTGCTCGCGTCATTTGCAGGCGCGGCATGAACCGAAAAAGACAAAAAAAGCGCGGAACATGCAAGGGCAAGACGAATATTGCTCTTTTGGCGTGAGAAAAATGAATTCAACATACTTTTTGCATATTCCATTTTTTAATAGTTTTGTGCTGAAAAACATCATTTTTCAGCACAATCGCGTTTTCAATCGATTATAACTGATTCTCGCTTTTTTTTCAGTTCCTCGGCAACGAATTTTCCCGTGTACGAGCCGGTTTTTTCCCATCGCGCAGAAACTTCCTCGGGCGTTCCCGTGTCAACAATGGTTCCGCCACGGAAACCGCCGTCAGGCCCCAAGTCGATGAGATAGTCAGCCTGGCAGATGACGTCAAGGTTGTGCTCAATCATGACGACGGTGTTCCCCTTGTCAACGAGACGCTGAATCACCTCCATGAGCACTTTCACGTCGGCGAAGTGAAGCCCCGTCGTCGGCTCGTCCAAAATGTAGAGCGTCTTTCCCGTGGACGGGCGTGCAAGCTCCGTGGCGAGCTTCACGCGCTGGGCCTCTCCGCCCGAGAGCGTGAGCGCGTTCTGCCCCAGCTGAATGTAGCCCAGCCCTACGCTTTTGAGCGTTTCAAGCTTGCGCGCGATGTGCGGGATGGACGAGAAGAAGTCGCATGCTTCCTCAATCGTCATGTCCAACACGTCGGAGATTGATTTTCCCTTGTAGAGCACGTCGAGTGTTTCCTGATTGAACCTCTTCCCTCGGCACACGTCGCACTGGATGAACACGTCGGGCAGGAAATTCATCTCGATGGTGAGCGTTCCCGCGCCCTGGCATTTTTCGCACCGCCCGCCCTTCACGTTAAAGCTGAACCGTCCTGGCGTGTAGCCCTTTGCCTTGCTTTCAGGAACGGTGGAGTACAGCTCCCGGATTGCGTCGAACACGCCCGCGTATGTGACCGGGTTCGAGCGGGGCGTGCGCCCGATGGGTGTCTGGTCGATGTTTATCACCTTGTCGATTTCATCCAGCCCCTCGATTGACTTGTATGTGCCGCAGGGATAATCGGTTCGCATGAGCTTGTTGGAGACTACAGGATAAAGCACATCGCTCAAAAGAGAGGACTTGCCGCTTCCAGAAACACCTGTTATACACACGAACGCGCCCAGCGGAATTTCCACGGACACGTTCTTCAAGTTGTGCTCGTTCACTCCTGAGAGCCTGATGTACTTTCCGTTCCCGCGCCTGCGCTCGGCTGGAAGCTCCATGCGAAGCGTGCCGGCAAGGTACTGCCCCGTCACGCTCTCCTTCACCTTCATCACATCGGCGGGCTTTCCTGACGCAATCACCTTTCCGCCGTGCACTCCCGCCCCTGGGCCGATGTCAACAATCCAGTCCGCCGTGCGGAGAGTCTGCTCGTCATGCTCCACCACGATGACCGAATTCCCCAGGTCGCGAAGGTAGGTGAGCGTCGATATTAGCCGCTCGTTGTCGCGCTGGTGCAGCCCGATTGACGGCTCGTCCAAAATGTACATTACGCCTGTCAGCCCAGAGCCGATTTGCGTTGCAAGGCGAATCCGCTGCGCCTCGCCGCCGGAGAGCGTTCCCGCGCTGCGGTCGAGCGTCAGGTAGTCAAGACCGACGTTTTTCAGGAACGACAGGCGCGAGCGAATCTCTTTCAGGACTTGGTTTGCGATGAGCTTTTCAGTCTCGGTGAATTCAATGTTGTCGAAAAAATCCACGGACTCGGAGACGCTCAAGGCGCACAAGTCCACAATGTTCTTTCCGCCGATGGTCACGCCCAAAGCTTCGGGGCGTAACCTTTTTCCGTGGCATGACGAACATTCGGAGACCGACATGTATTTCTCTTCCATCTTGATTCGCTGGTTCTCTCCCCACGCCTCGGCATGCCTCCGCTTCATGTCTGCCATGATTCCCAGCCACGGCCTATTGTACTCGGAGAAGCCCTCGCCGCTCTGCTTCTGGTAAATCCAGTGCAGGTTCCTGTTTTCATCGCCGTTCACCAAAAAATCGAACTGCTCTTTAGTCAGGTCGCACACGGCCGTGTCCAGGGAGAAGTTCCCCTCCTCGGCTACTGCAGAGAACATGGCCCGATTCCATTCGCTTTCCGGGTTATAGAACGGAAACGCCTGCTCGTTGAAGCTCTTTGTGGGGTCCGGCAGGATTTTCTTGAAATCCCACTCCATCTTCTCGCCTATTCCAGTGCACTCGGGACACGCCCCGAAGGGATTGTTGAACGAAAAAAGCCGCGGCTGCAGCTCGGGAATGGAAATGCCGCAGTCGGGGCAGGCGTTGTGCTGGCTGAAAAACACTTCTTCTTCTATATAATCCTTTTCGCCGTCAACTTTTCCGCCACGAGCGAGTATTTCATGGACGACGCTCTCGTATATGCTGTCCGTCTTGTTCACTCGGCGGAGAACGATGATGATTCCGTTGGAAATTCCGAGGGCTGCCTCCACGCTCTCTGAAAGACGCTTTCGCGAGTCGGCCTTGAGCGCGATTCGGTCAACCACTATTTCGATGGTGTGCTTCTTCTGCTTGTCGAGCTTTATGGAGTCGTCAAGGTCAACCATGAGTCCGTCGATTCGGGCGCGGACAAAGCCTGATTTTTTCGCGTCGTCTATGATTTTCTGGTGCTCGCCCTTCTTTCCTCGGATGACGGGGGACAAAATAGTGATTCGCGTCCCCTCGTTCCATGAAAGAATCGTGTCTATGATTTGGTCGTTGGACTGCTCGTTGATTTCGCGCCCGCAGACAGGACAGTGCGCCCGCCCAATCCTGGCGAACAGGAGTCGGTAGTAGTCGTAGATTTCCGTGACTGTTCCCACAGTGGAGCGCGGATTCCTGTGGGTTGTCTTCTGCTCAATCGATATTGCCGGCGAAAGCCCTTCGATGAGGTCAACGTCGGGTTTGTCCATGCTGCCCAAAAATTGCCGCGCGTAGGATGACAGCGATTCCATGTACCTGCGCTGTCCTTCGGCGAAGAGCGTGTCGAACGCCAGCGATGACTTGCCGCTGCCAGAAAGCCCGGAGATGACAACGAGCTTGTTTCGTGGAATGTCTATGTCTATATTTTTGAGATTGTGTTCGCGAGCACCCCGTATGGAGATTTTCTCGCCTTTGACTGCATGAATGTTCATGGAAAAGAGTATAGGGCATCTCTACAAACTCGTCTACGATGATTTTGTAGAGTTTGCCTTAATTTCTGGTGTGTCGCAATAAAACTTCATGGTTCAGTGGTCATAATTTTCGATTTTGCCACAAATCAAGGCGAAAATCATAAAAATCCATTTGAACAATATTCTGATTTTTGATATAGTAATGTCACATATCGGGTTATAGCGCAGTTGGTTAGCGTACTTGTCTGGGGGGCAAGGGGTCGCCGATTCGAGTTCGGCTAACCCGACAATGGTGGCTGTCCTTTTTGGGCAGCCCTTTTTTTTACCATTTGGATTTTGCGGGGCTGTCTAAAAAGTTCAGTTAGCTGTGTCATTCCGAACTCGATTCGGAATCTCAACGCTGCAGATAGCGTAGATGCTGAAACAAGTTCAGCATGACACTTGCTTCTAGGACAGCCCCGCTGTTGTTTATTTCAATACGATTCGCATGAACTTTTTCTTGCCCGACTTGAGGACAAGTTCTCCGTCCGTGTCCAGGTTTGCTGCAGTCACTTTCATTGTGGGGTCGGAAAGCTTCTCGCCGTTCAATGACGCGCCGTTGCCCAAGATGAGTTTTCTCGCCTCGCCGTTGGACGAGCATAAACCCGAGGAAACGAAGAGCGTGAGGACTCCAACCCCCGCATCGATTTCGCTTTTTGCAATCTCAAACGTGGGCATCTGCGTCTTGTCGCCCTCCCCGCTGAACGCCGCCTTCGCTCCTGAAAGCGCACCAGCGGCCTTCTCCTTTCCGTGGATGAGAGCCGTCACTTCGTAGGCGAGCCGCTCCTTCGCCTTGTTTATGTCGCCTTTGCAGATTTCTGAAATCTCATCCAATTCAAGGAATGTGAAGAGCTTGAAGAATTTCTCAACGTCTGGATCCGCCACATTGCGCCAGTACTGGAAGAAATCGAACACGCTTGTCATGCTCTCGTCAAGGAAAATTGCGCCCTTCTCGGTCTTTCCCATCTTTTTTCCGTCGGAACGCGTGATGAGCGGGAACGTGAGCCCGAACACCTGGTGTGCCGCATTCAGCTCCTCCGTGCCGCCCAGCTTGCGCCGAATCAGGTCAACGCCGGCCGTGATGTTTCCCCACTGTTCGTCTCCGCCAATCTGGAGGCAGCAGTCGTGCCGCTGGTGGAGCTGGTAGAAATCGTAGGCCTGCAAAAGCTGGTAGTTGAATTCGATGAATGAAAGCCCCTTTTCAAGACGCTGTTTGTACGCCTCGAACGTGAGCATCTTGTTCACCGAGAAGCATGAGCCGATGTCGCGCAGGAAGTCGATGTAGTTCATGTCCGCGAGCCAGTTCTTGTTGTTGTCGCTGAACGCGGTCTTGTCGTCGAATCCGATGAATCGGTCGAGCTGCTTCTTGATGTTTTCCGCGTTCTGGTCAATCTGCTCGTAGGAAATCATCTTGCGCATCTCCGTCTTTCCCGACGGGTCGCCGATACGGGCAGTGCCGCCTCCGATGAGCGCGATTCCGTGATGCCCGAAGTTCCTGAGCCAGCGGAGCGCGAAGAACGGAACCATGTGCCCGATGTGGAGGCTGGGGCCTGTGGGGTCGCAGCCGACATAAAACGTGACCGGGCCTTTGTCCATCTTGTCGGAAAGAGCCTGCTCGTCAGTGCACTGCGCGAAAAATCCGCGCGCCTTCAAAGTTTCAAGTGCCTTGTTCATTTTTATTCCTTATTGCTGTTTGATTTTGTATCTTGTGAAAACAGTAAGACTTCTATCTTACTTGGAATTGCCTTTCGTTGCAATTCGATTGGTTACTATAAGGTTCGTTCAAGCATTATAAACGTGTGTTATATCCGTTTCTTTGTTAGGTCTTGTTTTTTTTCTTTTCGGAACGATGATTCGCTGTTTTTGCTCACTGGAGAGAAAAGTGGGGCGAAATCAGTTCTATAGGGAGAAATATAATGAAAAAACTGATGTCTTCATTCGTGCTTGCGGCTTTGTTTTTTGCGGCGAATGGACAGGAGCCGCGTCCGATGATGGGCGGCGGCGATTTTTTTGGTAGCGTCCCCGACGAGAAGAAGCCTGAGCTTTCGGCTTCACAGACGGTGACGAGGAGCAAGTCATTCAAGGACAACGCCCTTTCTTCGGCTAAACAAGACGAGAGCGCGGTATTGGTGAAGAAAGGCGGAAAAGTTTCAATCAGCGGTGGCTCAATAAAAAAATCGGGTGACACTACGAACGACGGACAGAGCAATTTCTACGGGCTGAACGCAGCTGTCACC
>JAFPYB010000124.1 GCA_017412405.1 Treponema sp.
GATGAGCGCAAACGCCACACCAGCCGCCGCAAAGATTGAGAATGAGCGCAATGGGCGGAGCGGACTTGTCACGTTTGAAATGAAGCCCGCCACCGTGGTGATTGCGGCAAGAAGAACCGCAATCCACACATCCTTGAGCGCGAACTCGATTGCGCCCGCGTGTTTTTCCTTCGTAAGCTCGCCCTCGATTTTGTCAAGGCCGATGTAATAATGTGTCATGACATGGATTCCATATGCAGAGCCGCAGGCAATGAGACATACGGGAATCATGCTGCCGATAATCGTGAACGTGAAGCCCAGGAGACAGAGAAGACCCACAGACCACACGGTGCTGACCAAGACCGTGACCAGGGGGAACAAAGTGCCGCTCCAAGTATGGAACGAGAAGTAGAGGGATGCCAGGACGATGATTGCAACAAAAGGAATCAAGTTCATCAGGTCGCTGAGAAGGAAGTCCTGGGCATCGTGGGACATGACGGGATCCCCAAAATAACGTATCTCAAGGTCGGAACCCTCAAGCTCCGTCTTGCAGATGTCCTGAATCTCCGCGAGGATTTTCCGCTGCGTTGCAGCAGGAAGCTCCTCGCCGTCCTCGGTGGAGGCCGTGACGGTAATCATCATCTGGGTGGCCTTGAACGAGTCGTTCACGATGACGCGGTTGTACATCTCCTGCCAGTCGATGATTTTCTGCTTTATAAGCTCCATGTCCTCGCGGCTTCCTGTGTATTCGCCGTCCTCGCCAAGAAGGGAGCCTGCCTCAAGGCTGCCCTCGCCCTCATCGTTCATTTTTCCATAGATGAAGTCAATGTTCGTGAGGGAGTCGATGTTCTCCACGAATTCGACTTTTTCCACGCTTTGGGTGATTTTATCCACAATTGAGATGTATTCGGGCGTAAGGATTGTCTCCCCCTGCGTCTCAAGGGAAATTCCAAGCATGAGCATACTGCCGAACGTGTCTTCTGTCTGAAGCATGAACTGATAGGAATCATCATCCTTAGGCATGAACGTGCGGCTCGTGTTCTCAATGCGGATGTTTTTCAGCTGCCACGCGAAAAACACAGTAATCGCAAGGCAGACTGCAATTATGCCCCACGAAAACTTAAGCATTTTCTTAATCATTTTCAGCTCCTAAAAACAAAAGTTGCAAAGCAAAGGAACTTGCTTTTTTTGATTTTATTGTTTAATATGTTCAAATAATTAAACGGATAAACTATAGCAATCACGTCCAACAATGTCAATAGAAACGACAGGAAACCAACATTTTCAAACGCGGTTTCCCGGAATACAAGGAAGCAACCAAAGGAGGATTTATGGTTGACAAGCAAAAACTGGAACAAGCAATGGAGCAGTTCAAAAACTGCTCCCCTGTGTTCATCGCCCTGGGCGACACCACACGCCAAAAAATTCTAATGGACTTGGCGGAAGCAGGCGAAAGCGGAATAAACGTTGCGCAGCTCTCGGGCAAATCAATTCTCTCCCGTCCTGCAATCTCCCACCACCTGAAAGTCCTGAAAGACAGCGGATTGATTGAGCCTGTCAAGAAAGGCACGCAGATTTTCTACAAGCTCTGCCTTGAGCACAAGCTGGATTCAATCAAAACACTCATCCAAATGGTGGAAGACATCATGAAGACCATGAACAAAAGCGTCTCCACGCTGTAGCACGCCAACATCGCCTTATTACAACACACGTTTCACATCTTCCGCAATACACTCAGGCGTAAGGCGATTGTTTTTCAGCACATCGTCCACCTTGTACCTGTCCAAGAACTCCTTCTTGAATCCGTAGTTCAGCACCTTCACGCCGTCTTCCGCGCCAAAAAACGCCGATACAGTCTGCCCCCAGCCGCCTGAAAGTATTCCATCCTCCAGCGTCACAAAAACGCGGTGGTCTTTCTTAAGCCCGGAAAGGACCTGGACATCAATTCCAGACGCATACACAGGATTGATGAGCGTCGCGTCCACACCAAGAGCTTTTTTCAGCTCCGAAACCACGCTCTCCCCCAGCTGGAAAAAATCACCAAGCGCAAGAACAGCCACATCGCGCCCCGTGTTTTCAATCTGGAACGTATTCACATTTGAATAATCAGTGCGCGTCTTTCGCGAAGAATGAACAATGCCGTTGGCAGGCTGTCTTATTGCCACCGGGAATTTCGTCTGCTCCATGCTCCAGTCCAGCATGGCCATGTATTCTTCCGCGCTGGTGGGGGCAAGATAAACAAGATTCGGAATGTGGGAGAGCATCTGGATGTCGTAGTAGCCGATGTGGGTAACGTCCTTCATGCCCCACACGCTCGCACCGCACACAACGAACGTGGCCGGGTTTTTGTCCACGCACACGTCCTGCTGCACCTGATCGTAGCACCGCTGGAAGAATGTTGCGAACACGCCGAACACGGGTTTTCCCCCGTTCTTCGCCATGCCTGACGCAAGGGCTGTGGCAGTTTCCTCCGCAATCCCCACATCGATGAACTGGCATCCAGCCTCATCGCGCTTTGCCTTGCTGAAGCCCAGCACCGTCGGAGTTCCCGCCGTTATGACGGCAACCGATTTGTCCGCCTTCATCTTCTTCAGAAGGAATTCCGCCGAAAGCGAGCCGTAGCTTTCACCGCCACCAGCTTTTTTCGGCTTTCCCGTATCAATGTTGAACGGCTGGGCATAGTGCCAGCCCTCCCGGTTCTCCTCAGCAAACTTGTAGCCGCATCCTTTTTTTGTGACGATGTGAACAACGGTGGGTTTCGCGCAGTCTTTCACCGCCTTGAACGCCTCCACAAGGGAAGCCACGTCGTTTCCGTCCTTGACAAAGCGGTACTCCAGACCCATAGCCTTGAAAAGATTGTTCCCAGACGCGCCGTCACTGTCCCTCAGCTCCTTTAGCGTCCTGTACAGCCCGCCGTGGTTCTCGGCGATGGACATATCGTTGTCGTTCACCACGATGATGAAATTTGAATCAAGCTCACCTGCCACATTGAGTCCTTCAAGAGCCTCGCCACCAGAAAGGGAGCCGTCGCCGATGACAGCCACCACGTTCCCGTCCCCGCCTTTAAGGTCACGGGACTTTGCGAGACCCAAGGCAAGGCTCACAGATGTTGACGTATGCCCAACAGTGAACAAGTCGTGCTCGCTTTCCGCGGGACAAGTGAACCCGGTCACGTCGTCGTATCGGGACTCGTCCAGCCATGCGAATGCACGGCCAGTGAGCATTTTGTGTGCATAAGTCTGGTGCGACACGTCGAAAACGATTTTGTCCCGGGGCGAGTCGAAAACATAGTGAAGAGCCACAGTCGCCTCCACAAAGCCCAAGTTCGGGCCAAAATGGCCGCCATGGACGCTCAGTTTCTTAATCAAAAGCTCGCGGAGTTCAGAAGAAAGCGAAACAAGAGCTTGTGCCGAAAGGGATTTTACATCGGAAGGTGAATTGATTTTTTCTATATACATGGAACAAGTATAACACAAAAATCAGTTTTGCGCCTTTTCTTTGTGTTTTTTTCCCACACCAAGCATTTTCAGGTACAAAGGCTGCAGGATGAATATGAGGACGTAGCCCACAACCATGGAAATGACAAGGGAATGGAGAAACATTGGAAGAAAGTGGAGCGCAGGCACGGAGTCGGCAGGCGCGCCGGAAGCGATGGCGGCGGCAATTCCCCGCTGTGCGCCCTTGTAAGCCAGGAAGACCATCAAAAGCGTGATGAGGGGCGTGTAGAACACGTCCGACACAAGGGAATCCAAGAAGTGAAAGCCCAGAGAGCGTTCCTTCAGCCCCGCCCCTGCCCCCAGCGCTGCCGCCGTCTTACGCACGGGAAGAAAAAAGCCAATCAAGAGGCTCAGCACAGTGCTAGCCCCAAAGCTCAAGAGCCACGCGCCCAGAGAAAAGCGCCCCGAAGAAAGGAGTCCAACCAACGAGAGAACACAACTAAGGCTCACGCCCATCAACACATTCATAATCAAACCGATTTTTCGCATTTTGTTTTCCATATTGATTCAAGTATAAACCACAATCGGCATTTTTTGAAAACAAAGAGAAAAAACTTTGTGATTTTGACAGTTATCAGTTATAATTAGCCTAAAAATTAGTAGGAAATTACTGCATGACATATCGAAGCTTCAATTTTTACGGGTACACAAGAGAAGCCTACAAAGAGTGTTCGGATTTAATCCGCTCAACGAACCGAAAACACATCACAATTCTAACCACATGGTTCATACTGATTAACCTTCTGTACCTGTCCTTCTCCTACCTGAACCTTTTCGGGGTGAACGAAGAGAAAATGCCGTTCTACGGAAGCTACGTCCTCGTCAGCATTATTTTTGAGCTATGGCTCATTTTCTTCCCCCGTGCCGTCAAGCGGCACAATTATTTTGCCGTGTTCGCATGCATCATACTGCTGCTTTCCTACGGCGTAGCATCCTCCATTGCCCAGCCGTACATGCCGGCAACCATGTTCCTGGTTCTTCTCGTGCTCACGTCGCTGTCCTTCATCGGAAACATGTACACAATGATTCTCCTCACAATTCTGGGCGTGTCGGGGTTCCTCGCCACATCGTACATGTACAAGACGTTCTCCATCGCATACCACGACACATACAACGCCGCCGTCATCAGCACTCTTGCCATTGCGCTCCACTACACGTTCCAGCGAACCCGCATGGCACAGTTCATCTTGTACCAGCGTGATTTGCAGGTTCAGAAGGAACTTGAGATAAAGTCCAGCTTTGACGCGCTCACAGGGCTATTGAACAGGGGAAAGTTCTTTTCCATTTCCGAAAAAATAACAAATCAGCTGCACGAAAAGAATCTTGCGCTCTGTCTTCTGGACTTGGACGGATTCAAGCAAATAAACGACAACTTGGGCCATCAAATGGGCGACAAGGTTATCCAGACGGTGGGAAAAACAATCATGAAAACGCTGGACCTAAAAGATGACGACAGGGAAAAAATCTCCAGCTGGGATTTGAAAGCCCCCCCCACAGCATTGCAGGAAGACTTGGAGGCGACGAGTTCATCATACTCATCAGGGGGAAAACGTCCAGGCAAGAAGTCATAGACCTGCTGCAGAAAATGCTCGACACCCTGAACGCCGTCAAATTCGATGGAATCGACGGAATCCACGCATCTTTCGGCGTGACGAAAATACAAGACGACGACACCGACATAGACAATGCCTACAAGCGGGCGGACGAAGCCCTCTACGACTCAAAGCGGGCAGGAAAAAACCAGATTCATTTCAGCAAACAACAGCACGGAGGCACATAACATGGATTCAATCGCTTTTTCAGAGTACATGATTATCACGGGCATCATACTCATGATTGCGAATCTCATCGCATCGATTTTCAAGCTGTTTTTCCGTCCCGACGCATTGTACATAAGCGGAAAAACAAAAACGCTGTCGAATGTGCTTCTAATATTCTTGGAGCTTTTGTTCATATCGGCTTCCATAGTCACCATGCACTACGACAACACAGCAATCGCCGTTGCGCCCGCACTTTTCGCCATTGCGATTACTTTCTCCGCTCTGCTGATTTTGGGATTCGTGCAAATGCGCGGGATAAGCGCGCTCTCCATGCGGATATTGGAGCGGCTCGTGGGCGTAATCGAAGCTGGGGACGAGAACCTTGACGGACACTCGCTCCACGTGCAAAACCTCACCATGCTCATATACGACCATCTTCCGTTTTCGGCGCGGCTCAGGCTAAACCCAACGAACTTGGAGTACGCCTCGCTACTTTTGGACATAGGCAAGCTGGGAATCCCCAGGAGCATCATTCACAAGGCAGGAAAGCTTAGCAAAGATGAGCGGGAGCTGATTCAAAAGCACCCAGAAATCTGCATGGAAATATTCAGCTCAATCGACTCCCTCAAAACAATCACGCTTTGGATTAAGTACCATCACGAGCGTGTTGACGGAAGCGGCTACTACCATCTCACAGGAAAGGAAATCCCCCTCGCCTCGCGCATCCTTGCCGTTGCCGACACATATTCGGCAATCACAATGGACCGCTCTTACCGTCCTTCCCTCCCCTACGAGAACGCGATTTCGGAACTGCACCTTGTGGCGGGAAAACAGCTTGACGAAGAGCTGGTGAACCTGTTCTGCTCCATTCCAAAATCAAAAATCGAAGCCTGCATGAACGATGTGCGCGACAGAATGAAAAAATATCAGTCCGGAACATTCCGCTAACTTTTTTCTGACAAGGATTTG
Organism: Treponema sp.; assembly: GCA_017412405.1. Lineage (GTDB taxonomy): Bacteria > Spirochaetota > Spirochaetia > Treponematales > Treponemataceae > Treponema_D. Next base: position 6,206 of record JAFPYB010000124.1, read on the forward strand.
CCCATGCACGCACGAAGACCAAACACCCGCATTGATTTTTCGGCAGTTTTCATTGCCACAATCGTCCTCACAGCCTTCCTTTTCACGGCCTGCTTTGAAAAGAAGGAAAAACACAACACATCATCCACGCCAGACGCAACACTCACCCTCGCGCTCCGCTCCGGAATCTATGCCGATGTCATAAAAAAAAGCACGCTGGATTTTGAAGCAAAGACAAACATAAGATGCAACGTGGTGGAACTCAGCGAAAGCGATTTGTACAGCAGCATAATCGAAAATGCGGGCTCAAAAGGCGCTCATTACGATTTGTGCATGGTGGACAGCTCATGGATGGCAGAATACACTTCCAGAAAGATTCTCACGAACTTGACGGAGCTTGGCTACGCGCTGGACGATGACATAATTCCCGCCACAAAATCAATATGCTACCATGATGGGAACGTCTACCTTGCCCCCTACTACGGGAACGTCACAGTCCTCATGTACAACAGGCTCATGATAAAAGAGGCAGGCTTCACGGCAGACAAAATCGACTCCCTGGAGGATGTGCTGGAAATCTGTAAATTCCAAAAAAAGCGTCACAATCTGGGCTTCATGTACCGTGGAGACACGCCGAACAATGTGGTGGTTGATTTTTTGCCTATTCTCCTTTCCCGTGGCACATGGGTGGTGGATGAGAACAACAATCCCACGGTCAACACCTACGGATTCGCCCAGGCTCTTTCCCTATACAAGACACTCATCAAAACAGGGCGAGCCGCCAAAAAGGATGATTTAATAGCCGCCATCGCAAACAAGTCGGCCGCAATCGGAATCGGCTGGCCGGGCTGGTACACCCCCACCCGCAATTCATCCATGGACTACATCGCGCTTTCCGGGAAATACCGCAGGGACGGAACGGCGAACAACGCCAACATCTACGGAATATGGGCAATCGGCGTTCCAGCCAACAGCGTCCAGAAAGGGCGAGCGGTGGAGCTTCTGAGGTTCCTCATGGACAAGGATGTGCAAAAAAGCACGGTCTTCTACGGCGGAGTTCCCTGCCGCTATTCAAGTCTCACGGACAACGACATTCTCCAGAAATTTCCCCAGTACGAGGCAATATGCAAGGCTCTTGAAGGCGGCGTGTACAGACCCGTCATGCAGGAGTGGACGCAGTTCTACACCATACTCGGCAACAAGATGAAGCTGATTATCGAAGACAAAAAGCCCCTGTTCGACGGGCTGGAAGAAGCGCAAAAAGAGCTGGAAGAAATGCTCGCCGCGTCCCGCGCGAAATAGATTCAATCACAGGCGGATGACAGAATCGCCGCCAAAGCAGACGGCGTTCCGCCCGCTTTCTTTTACCGCATACACGGCCTTGTCGGCAACAGCAAAAAGCGAATCGTAATCACGGCCGTGCTGGGAAGCCGCGCTTATGCCTATGCTGGCGCTCACCTTGACAGAATCAACGCCGATGAGAACGTTGGGTGTGGCTTCCACAATGCGCTTTGCCTTCTGCACGGCAATTTCCTTTCCGGGGATGTCGTTGAGGAAGACCACAAATTCATCGCCTCCAAACCGTCCCACCAAATCCGTGGGGCGGAAGAGCCGGCGCAGAATCTCGGCAAAATCATGGAGAAGCGCATCCCCGGTCTGGTGGCCCAGCGTGTCGTTCACTTCCTTAAAGTGGTCAAGGTCTATCACTATCAGGGCGGAGAACGCGCCGGGCTGGTTTTCTGAAAGCATGGCGCGGCACCTTCGCTCAAAAGTCGCCTTGTTCAAAAGCCCGGTGAGCTTGTCAACTTCCGCATCTTTTCTGTACAAATCGCGGGATGAGCGGATTTTGTTGATTGCCACAACCATTTTTCCAAGCTCGTCGTCGCCCAGCTCCGAAAGGGAGACGGAATCAGCGGACTCGTCTGCCGCACGGTCAACAAGGCTTGATATGGCACGGATTTTCCGCGTCGCCTTTTCCGCGATGAATGCGGACACAACAGCAAGAACAAAAAGCATGATGCCGCCAATCACCACCGCGGCGAGGGCATCAGTCACCACTTCCTGCCAAATGTAGCGGTAGGATTTTTCCGTGATGACAACCCAGCCTGAAATCTCGTTCCTGGAGTAGCTCACCAACATGCGCTCCTTTTTGCCCGAGCCGTCAGGAGACATGACCACATCAACGGAGCCGGTCTTTCCGGCAAGGGCGGCCGCAACAGCCGGATTTGTGCTCATGGAAAAAAGCTGGTTCGTCTCAAAAGTCCGTGCCGAATGGGCCACAATGTTTCCCACGCTGTCTGTAATCATCACCCGCGTCCGAGGCGTGGAAAAAGCCTGAATGTAGCTTTGGAGCGCAACAAGGTCGTAGTCGCGCTGAACCATGCCCACAGCATTGTTCGCTTCGTCGAACACGGGCACTTCCAGGACAGTAATCATGCGGTTGTTGGCAAGGCTTATGAGCACGTCGGAAATGTACTCCGCGCCCTGCATGGCCTCATGGAAGTAGCGGCGGTGTTCCACGTTTATGAGCGGATAGTTGTCGCTGCGGGCCACCTGGTCGCCGTTGTGGTCGGTGATAATCATGTTGTCCGTATCGTTGAACACCTCGTTCGTGCGGCTCAATGTCTGTTCCATGAGGGAGTCGCGGGCTTCCGGGGAAGAAAGAATGTACTGCTGCGTCATGGGGTTTCGGGCAATTGTGCGGAGAACCGCAAGGCCTCGCTCAAAATGCTCGGTTATATGCTCGTTCACAATCGAGTTGCGCAAAAGTCCGTCAGATTTTTCGTTGGCGATGGAACTTGAAATATTGTTCAATAAATAAAATACAATGACGATCAAAAGCGGAATAAGTGCAATGCAAAACAAAAGAAGCGTAAGCTTTGTTCGTATGGACTTAATTTTCATGAAAAAATTATATCATAAAAAAGTTTGTTTTTGCAAAAATCAAAAGAAAAAAAATGGAGGAACTGGCAGCCGAAAACTACCGGTTCCCCAAAAAAAACTAATACAAGTAGTTTGACTGCCGTGCTTTTGAGATGCCTTCCTGCTCCCATTTCGCGCCGCCGAGCCTGTCAAATTCCGAAAGCCACTGGCTCCAAGACTCTTTTGTGAGGGCATTTTTTCCCGTCACAAAGTCCAGGACTCCCTGCTCGTAGAAAGTTTTTAGCTCTGTATTGGCGGAAGGCAGCGTGTCCGAGCCGGTGGCGTTTACCCACGCTTTCTGCTGCATCTCCCGAAGCACCGTAAGCGCGCTCATGGTCTTGCGGCTCACCTCCGTGGTATATGTTGGATAGCGGCTCACAAGCTCCGCGTCGCTGTGGTAGAACACCATGTTCCTAAGCTGGGTGAGCGGCTGCTGGGCGCTTTTTGCAAAGCTCTTGGCAGGGTCCGGGATGCCCTCGGCGACAGGGATGTGGTTCTCGTTGAACACAAAGTTTACGCCCTCCTCTCCCCAACCGAAGAGATAATAGCCCTCATCGCTCACCATCCATTCAAGAAGGGCCGCAATCAACGGAGCCTTGCCCTCTTTTTCGGCCCTCTTTGATATGACAAGCGTTGTGTAGGGAATCGTGTACACGCCAACCGCGCTTTTTCCGTCAGGCCCCACAGGTGGGTCCGCTACAATCCAAGAGCCGTCGGGAAATTTTCGGTCAAATGGCGCGTAGTTGGATTCGGAGGCATAGGCACTGTTCTGTTCCCGCATTATGCCGAAACGCCCCTGCTTCCATGCAGCACGGAAATCATCCTTCTTGTAGCCGAGCCAGTTGGGGTCAATGAGACCTTCCTTCTGCATGGTGGCAACCGTGTTCAATGCGTCAAAATACGCAGGCTTCCGCACGTTCAAGCCGGCATCGCTTTCGCTCATGTTCCAAGTGCCCGCCACTCCGAATGCACCAAAAATCGGGTCAAGGCGGCGGCCAAGTCCTTCCTCGTAGCCGTTGATTTCAAGAAACGCCCCATATCCATAGGTGTCGTCTTTTCCGTTCCCGTCGGGGTCGTTGTGGGTAAATGCCCGCATCACGTCCAAGTACTCGTCCATCGTCTTGGGAACGGAAAGCCCCAGCTTGTCCAGCCAATCCTTTCTTATAAGGACACCTTCGTTCTTCTGGATTTTTCCTCCGGGAGTGGAAAAGCCGTAGCACTTCCCGTTGAATGTGGCAAAACGGCGGGATGTTTCGTTGTACATTTTTTCCGTCCTGTTCGGCATGAGGGAATACAAATCGTCCACCGCCATGACAAGGCCTTTTTTCACCAGATTCATGAGCGGCTCGCGGTTCACAACAGCCATATCAGGAAGCGTACCGCCCTCAGCCGCCGCATTCACCTTCACGTTGCGGTCGGAAGCATTCAGCGGCAGCATGGTAAGCTCAAGGTTGATACCGAATTTCTCGCGGATGATTTTATAGGCAATCCAGTCGGCGGGCGGGGAGCCAGCCTCAGTAACAGAAGCATCATACCAAAGGGAAATGGTCACAGGGTTGTCAGCGGTAGGATGCAACTCGGGGATTTTATCACGGCAGCCAGAAAGCAATGTGATGAAAATCAGACACAAAAAAAGAATTGTATGCTTCATATTATTTATTATAAATCATAAGAGCGATTTGTAAAGGAATTCGGGAAATGTCAGTTGAAAAAAAAGCGGCCCGTCCAAAAGAACGAACCGCCTTTGCTCAATTAAGGTTTAGCAATTTTCTTGCTTATTACACAAGACCTTGTGCCAACGCCTTCGCAGCACAGCTGCTCGGAGACTCGCTCAAAACGCTTCTCAAGCGTTTTGCCCCCGCAAAAGCGGGGTCGCTCCCTACATCGCACTTGCTACTTTCAGCATCGGCATTTTCTTGCTTATTATACAAGCCCCTGTGCCATCATTGCGCGGGCTACTTTCAGGAAGCCGTAGATGTTTGCGCCTGAAACGTAGTCGATTGTTGCGCTTGGAGCGTACTTTTTGGCTGTTTCGTAAGCGTTGTCATGGATGTTTGTCATAATCTGCTTGAGTTTTGCATCAACTTCTTCACGAGTCCATGAAAGGCGCTCTGAGTTCTGAGACATTTCAAGGCCAGAAACTGCAACACCACCAGCGTTTGAAGCTTTTCCTGGAGCAAAGAGAACGCC
>JAFPYB010000125.1 GCA_017412405.1 Treponema sp.
GCAACAACACGAAGTTTTCTATCCAATAGACCAATTCTGTCTTGAACTTCAATATAGTCACCGGTAACGGCATCATAGCGGCTTGTGATGTATGGGGCTTCTCCGCAAGTAATTTCCAGTCGATTTGAATTGACATAATCCTGCCATGTTTTTCCCTCTGCTGTAGGAAAAGCAATTTTTTCCCTTACCGTCTCCCATGAATGTTCTTTTTCTACATTAAAAACATCTTTTCTCCCGAACCATGTTTCGTCAACCAGATTGTTTTGAAGATTGCACACCCAGCTTGGCGTAAAGACCTCTGCCTTTTGTCTCACTCTCTTCTGCTGTTCTTCCCTTGATTTTTTTGTGCGCGGTTTTATGATTCCGCCATGTTCGCCCGTGATTAATTCAATCTTGATTTCTTTATCCGAAGAGTAAAGTTCGCCGTATTTTGCGTAATTGTCCGTTGCCCAAATGATATTTTTTCCGGTCGTTTTGTCCTTCAGAAGAATTTCAAGCAAGGAAGGGGCAATTTTGAGAAGATCGTTTTCTTTTATATCTATCAAATTTTGGGCTTCCATCACTTTTATCCTAGCACATTCCTAGACTTTTTTCATTCAGTTTCCTCTTTATGCCACCACTCCCCCATCCCCTCACCCCCGCTTCCTTCGGTTCACCAGCATGAAAATCACCACGGGTGCGCCGAAAACTGATGTTACTGTGCTTATGCTTAGTTCCATCGGGGAAAGGACAGTGCGGGCGATAAGGTCAGAGATGATGCAGAAAACCGCCCCGCCCAAAAATGAAGCCGGAATCACGACCAGACTTTTTGAAGTGAGAAGGAGCCGCTTGACCAAAAAAGGCACGGCGATTCCCACGAAGGAAACCGGGCCTGCAAAAGCCGTGACGGTGGCAGAAAGCAGGCTTGAAAGGAGAATCAAAAGCGGGCGAAAGATTTTTGTGTTCACTCCCATGGACTGAGCGTAACTTTCCCCAAGCTACAAGCCATTATACACGTTTTCAAGCGCGGCCAGTGCCTTCCACCGAGTATCGCTCTTGTCGTCGGCAGCCTCGTTCTCGGCCTTTTTCCGCGCATCGTCCACCATGCCGTGAACAAAGCTCTTCCACTGGGCACGGCTCGGGCTTTTATCAAGTCCCATGAGCACAATCTGCGGCACAAATCCCACAACGGCCGACTGGTAGACATTTGCCGTATACTGATTTGCCAGCTCCAGGCCGCTCATCATTGGCGAATTGATTTTGTTCGTCAAATAGACGATGACAAGATTCTCCTCAGGCTCAATGAACGCCAGCGTTCCCGTGAATCCCTGATGGCCGTAGGCATCGCTTGAGCACACAGTCCCGAAATGGCGCGGTGTTTGGTATTCGCCGCTCCGCCACCAGCCAAGTCCGTAATCCGCAAAAGGCACATTCTGCGGGGCGCGGAACGTGTCCATGACATTCTGGGAGAAAAGCCTTGTGTTGTCCCAACCGCCAGTGAGCATGACTGAGGCAAGCCGCGCCAAATCAGCCGCCGTGGAGAAAAGTCCCGCGTGTCCCGATATTCCCGCCATTGCGTAATAGGCGTTCTCGTCGTGGACTTGTCCGCGAAGCTCGCCCGTGCGAACATTGGTGAACGAAATTTTTCCCACCCGCGAATTTCCCGTGGGATCCGTGGGCGCACAGTCGCTGGGAGCAAAACCGTTGTCAAGCGGGCGGTACGTTATGCGTGAAAGAGAAAGCGGCTCAAAGAACGTGGACTTCAAGAATCGGTCGAGCCTCATTCCGCTCACCTTTTCCACCACAAAGCACAAGAGCATAAAGTCAATGTCGCTGTAGGAAAGGCGCGTGTGCGGCTCATACACGAGAGGAGTCCTGAAAATCTGCTCCAACGTGCGCCGGCGAGTCTCCTCGCTTGAGTCCGAGCCTGAAAGAAGCGGATTTTTTCCTTTTCCCACATTGAACGTGCCTGCAGCAATGTCGGCAGTATCGTTATAATATGCATGAATCGGGGCAAAACCCGCAGTATGCGTGATAATATCGCGTACCGTCATGGCCCGCTTCCACTCCTTTATGGTTTCAAGGGGGAACACATCATTTATCTTGAAATCGATTGAAATGGTATTGTCGGCAAATTCATCGCCCAAAATATCGACAATCTTCGTCTCAAGGCTGAGCATATTCTGCGACACAAGGTACTGGACGGCATAATTCGCGCTGAACATTTTTGTGACTGACGCCAAGTCATAGAGCGTATTCGTGGTAATGCCCTCGCCCCACGCGTTTTCGTACACCAGCCGCCCATCCTTCACGATGGCAAGCTGGGCGCTGGTAAAGCCCTGTTCAATGTCAGCAGAGATGATTTTGTCGATTAGTTCCACCGCCGACTTTGAAATATTTGATTCTGAAAGCGCTCCACCCTCAACAACAGGATAGCCCACGCACACGCGCACGGCATTTTTCAATCCGGCAGGAAGGATGTCGGACACTTGGAGCACGTTCAGGCCGTCCTTCGTGTATTTTGAGATGTCGATTTCGTATGTTTTTCCGCCGGCAAGAGATTTTGTCGCCACGCGGCTGTCGTTTATATAGAGGGAAAAGGACGAGCAATCCTCCGAAACAGTGACGATGGCTTTTCCCTGCCCGTGGAAAGAACAGAAAGAGAGCGCATTGTTGGCGGAAAAATTAGTGTTGTTCATCCAGTCGGGGAACGACACGTCCAGCTGCCACTGGGAGGGCAGTTTTTGCTCGCTGTAGAGAAGATATGGCTTTCGCTGCTTCTTGAACGATTCAATGTCATTGCGCCATCCGTCCTTTATGGACTTGGCATCTTTTCCAGATATGACAGAAGTGCGGAGCGTGCTTGAGCCTGAGAGCAAGTCAATCCAATACTGGCCACGCCTACGCTCAGAGCCGAAGAACGAACCGTCCTCGCCTTTTGAAAACGCCGCCTGGTACGCATCCAAGAGATAGGAAACATTGATTCCTTCCTTCATGATGTCGGAAACCGGCTTTGTGCGTAAATCAACGCCCCAGCAAGTTTTTTCAAGGAACGGAGGGTTTTCGGCACCAGGAATGCTTTTCGGCACGAAAGAAAAATCGTGGCCCGCTATTCCCCCAAAATATGGGCTTCCGTACACTTCAAACGGGAACTGAGTTCCGCGCGCCACGGACACAATCGTATTCTCAAAAAAGCAAGTTGACGCATACAAGTACACTGCCCGCATTGTCTTGATGTTCGGCGACGGGGCGCGGACAAGCGAGTATGCAGTCTGGTGGGAATAATTCTTGCATGGAATCACAGTAAGGTCGCAGGCGTTTTTTCCAGAGGAAAGCCAGCCCTCGCCGTTCATCATGCGGGCAAGCTCCCCGAAGGTGAGTCCGTGCACCGTGGGAATCGGGAGCGCACCAACGCCGGAGCGGAACTCGTCCTTCAGGATTTCTCCGTCCACATAAAAGCCGTTTGGGTTCGGGCGGTCAAGGACGATGACATTTTTCCCAGCCGCCGCACATGAATCCAAAAGATGATAAAGTGCGATGTAATATGTGTAGTAGCGGAGACCAACATCCTGAAGGTCAACAACGAGCGTGTCGAATTTTGCCATATCCGCGTTGCTGGGACCTGACGTGGTGTCGTTTCCGTACAAGGAAAGAATGGGAACGCCGGTCTTCTCGTCCACCGAATTCGAGACGTTCTCCCCTGCCCCAGCCGTTCCGCGGAACCCATGCTCAGGGCTGAAAATAGCCGTCACGTTCACGCCGCGGGAAATGAGCGCGTCAAGAATGTGGTCCCCGTACTGGACGGGGCTTCCGACAGCATCAAAACCGAAGGGAATATCCGGGTCGGAAAATCCGCCATACTGCATAGTGCCGTCCGAGAGAATGATTTTGTCCCCGACGATACCAGAATGGTTTGAGAAAAGCGCGACTTTTTTCCCGCTCAACATCGGAAGATACAAGTCGAACCTTTCATCGCCCAAGACGACGCGCTCTGGTTGCGGCACATCAACAATTTTGTGGGCCGAATTGCAGCCCACAAAAACCAAAACAAGCAAAAAAACAAAAAATACTTTCCTTTTCACCAGGTCAGTATAATACATTCATCAAAAATAAAAAAGTTTTGCCAAAATCAGTTTTTTCATTTTATTTCTCTGATCAGACTTTTAGAGCCACTTGCCACTCCGCTTCTTTGAATCCTACACACACCGCTCCGTCCGTCACGAGAAGCGGGCGTTTCACAATCATTCCATCGCTTGCGAGCAACTTGAACTGTTCGTCTTCGCTCATTTCGGGCAATTTCTGCGACAAATTCATTTCGCGGTACAAAATCCCGCTCGTGTTGAAAAAGCGTTTTAAGGGAAGTCCGCTCTTTTTGTGCAGTTCGCACAAGGTACTTCCGCGCATCGTCACGCCTTGCAGAAATCACGACCTTGTTTTTATCCGAAAGAAAATCGGACGGTCCGCAGTTTGAGTCCGCAGCGGACTGCGCGAGCGCGACGGAAAGAATTTCTTGGTTGGTCATCA
>JAFPYB010000126.1 GCA_017412405.1 Treponema sp.
AAAAGCTTTACCTTGGGAACCTGAACGCGTTGCGCGACTGGGGCTACGCCAAAGATTATGTTGAGTGCATGTGGCTCATCCTGCAGCAGGACAAGGCTGACGACTTTGTGGTGGCGACGGGGGAGCAGCATTCTGTCCGCGAGTTCTGCGAGCTTTCTTTCCGCGAGGCGGGGATAGAGATTGAGTTCAGGGGCGAGGGCGTTGACGAGAAAGGTGTCAACAAGGCTACGGGCGATGTCCTCATTGAAGTTGACCCAAGGTACTTTCGCCCGGCTGAGGTGGAGACGCTTCTGGGCGACCCGACGAAGGCAAAGAGTGTTCTCGGCTGGAACCCGACAAAGACATCGTTCAAAGAGCTTGTGCATCTCATGATGAAGCACGACATGGAGTATGTTCGGGACGAGCGCACGCTCCACCAGCGGTGAGGCGAACGCGCAAATGGGGCGGGGCGGCTATTTTTCGTTCAGCCTGCCCCAGTTCTCGTTCTTGAAAATATCGTCTTTTACCGTGTACCACTCGTTGTCTTTTACTTTGTATTTTGTGTTGTAGCGGCTCCGCAGGTTTTCCACGGGGGCGTGGGCAATCTTTATGAAACTGTTCTTGTCCGCCACTTCAAACGCGTTTTTGGTGAACGGGTTTGAAGCATGGGGAATGATGTCTTTTGTTGCGAGAAATGGCGTGTCCGCGTTTGTCATGAACGTGTTGTCCGCCCGTATTTCTCCGTGGGCATCAAAGTCCTTGAAAAGCAGCGTCGCCGTCACTTCCTCCTTGTTGAATTCCTTGAACGTTTCGTCGAATTTGCCCGTGATTGTTCCGTCTCCGTGGTCTGAAACGATGATGATTCTTGTGTTGTCGTACACGCCGTTTTCTTTCAGGTAGTCGAAAAATTCAGCCCAGCGTTGGATTGCCGCGTTTGTGATATGATATGATTTTTTCTCCGCAAAGACGGATGTTCCTTTGTTCGTGACGTGCTCAACAGGACGGTATTCTGGTGCCTGCAAAAGCCACGGCTCATGCGTCGTTTCGTTCACGAGCAGGGTGAACGTGGGGGACTTTGCATCGAACACTGTCAGCTGCGGCATGAAATCAAGGGGCGCATACGAATCCATGAACGATTTTTCGTCCATCTTCTCGTTTCCCTCAATCCACCAGGAACGGTGGTAGATTATGGGGCGGAAGGCGGGAGGCGCAATCTTGAACAAGCTCAAATACAGGAAGTTCCGTTTGAGGAGAATCGTCCGTATCGGGTATGGCTCTTTCCCGTGCGCCGTATACCACAGCGACGTGTACATTCCCTTGAGTATGTGCCGCTCAATGTTTTCCATTCCATCGTAAATCTGCGTCACCGGCTCTTCGCCGTAGTTTTCGTATGAAATGTCGGTGAGCGTAACGTTCCACCCTTCCGAGCCGAATACTGTTGGCATGGAAAGAATCGCTTCGTTGTGCTTTTTTTGGATTGTCTCATTGCGCTTGTTCAGCTCGAACGGCGTGTAGTCGTAGCCTCCGAACACGCCGGGAACCCCCAGCTGCGTGTAGTAGGACAGGGCAACCGTGTTCGGGAAGAATGTGAATCCATCGTATTTTTCTTTGAGGAACGGATTTTCCTCGAACACTTCCGGTAGCACGGGAGAAAGACATCGGTCCTGCATGATTACAAGCACGTTCTTCTGCGTCCGCGAAAGATGGTATATCGGCTCAAGGTCTGAGATTTCCTCGTGGTTCATGTTTTCGTACGTTTTTTTGAGGAACGAGACGTTTTTCACGAACACGGCCGCAAAACTGATTGTCGCAATAAGAATCATGGTGCGAACGATTCTTGGTTTTCTGGCAAGGAGAGCAAGGACGATTGCGGCCACAGCCAGAATGGCGAGAACGTTGGCCAATATGTGCGGCAGTGTCGGGAACGCCATTTCGTGCATGAACGTCAAGTCGTCGTTCATTGGGCCGTAGTTTCCTGCGAACACGAAACAGTTTGCAATCGCCACAAGGTAAAAAATCGGGTAGAACAATGCCGCTGATTTTTTGAGCGATGCCGAGAACAAATAGTATAGACATGCCGGCCAGAACACAAAAAGACCAATGCTCTGCAAAAACGGAAAAGCGATGAACACGAACGGGCTTTTGTAGCTGTCAACGTAGCAGAAATTTGACGGGGACGACTCTATGATGAACGATGGAAGAACGGCTCCTGCCAAAAAAGCCGCTGCGAGGGCCGAGAACCAGAAGAGCGAGTCGCGCAGCGGCTTGTTCCTGTCGAGAACCGTGATTCTTCGTGAAAGGAAACGTCCATATGCGTCTTTTGCCAGCGGAAAAAGGATGGAGAGCGCGAACAAAGCGATGGTTGCGCCTTCATAAATTCGCTTTCCGGTGGAGAAGGCCCAGAAAATCGAGGCGAAAAGACTCAGCACGCACAAGATGTAGAATATTTTTCCTGGATTTTTGAGCTTGTAGAAAATATTTTTCACCAGACTGAGAACATTGTTCATCGTCCAGTAGATGACAAGCCCTGACGGGGAATTGTACAGAATCACGAGGAATATGAGCGCCATCGCGTAAATCTGGATTTTTTCCTTTGCCCCGTGACCTTTGGAGTAGATTGCCCCGGCGACGATGTTGATAATCGTCATCGCAATGGGCAGCACGTTCACGGCAAGGCTTCCCAGCATGAATGTCTTGTCGGGGCTTCCAAAATCGCGGATGAAGCCGAAGGAGTAGCCCTTGAGCGATTCCACGTTTGACAGGAAGGAATAGGCAGCGATAAAGAACGGAATCTGAATCAGCAGGCTGAAGGATGAGCGCAGCGCCATGATTGGGTGGTACTTGTGCTCGCGGTAGAACGCGTTCAGAATCATGTATTGCTCGTCGCCCTTGAACACGTCCTTGATTCGCTTGATTCCGCCTTTCATGGCGTTTTGCACGTTCCTCTCTTCCTCCTGCCATTTTTCGGCGACGATATAAAGGGGAAGGCAGAAAAGCGTGACGACAAAGCTCAGGGAGATGACCGCTATTCCCTTTGACGACACGGCCGAAAAAAACACGTAGAAAAATTCCAGCACGTCCGAAATGGGTGCAATGATGATATTGTAGAAAAACGTTCCAATCATTTTAGACCTTGGCTCCAGTTCTCTTTTTTGAATATGTTCTCTTTTACGTGCCACCACTCGCTGTCCTTTATGGAGAACTTGAATTTTCCGTTGTTCCCCGGCTGGTGCGCGTCGGAGGCTGAGATGTATACGCCGTCCTTTTTCAGCGGTGTCGTGTCGTATGGAATCGGTTTGTTTGTGAACGGATTCACGAACTCTTCTTCCCTGAAGCCCCTGAGCATGAGCGACGGTGTGTCCGCATTTGTCATGAACGTGTCGTGGTCAAGAACCATCTTTCCGTGGGCATTGAAATCCTTGTACATGAAAAGGCAGTGGTAATGCCCGCGCCCGTGGTACTGTCCGCCTGTGATGGATTCGTCCAGGTCATCGTCCCTCTCAAAGTCGTCCTCCCTTGCGTCCCCGCCGTGGTCTGAGGCGATGATGATTCTGGTGTTGTCGTAGATTCCGTTTTCCTTCAGGTACGAAAGCCAGTTCCCTATGAGCTTGAACGATGCCATCTGCGTATGGTAGCCGATGTTGTGGCGGAATTTGGACGGACCAAGCTCCTTCACGCTTGCGACCGGAACGTAGTCTGGGGCCTCGAAGAGCATCACGTCGTTTTCGTGGGTGAGCTGGTTTATGAACGCGGTGTAGGAGCCGGCCTCCGTCTCGGCTATGTCCGTGAGGCGGGGAAGGTAGTAGAGCGCGGAATAATTGTCCAGGGCCGCTTTTCCGTTCTCGGCGTTTGAATTTGTGCTCCAGTACGTTCCGTTCTTGTAGATGAGCTTCCTGAGCACAATGGGCGACTCCCTGAAAAAGCTGAAGAAAATGAGGTTGCGCTTTAAAATCTCCCCGGAATTGTCCGGGATGTCTCGCCCGGACAATTCCTTGTATTCGCGGCTCCAAAGCGAATAGTATTTTCCGCACGTCTTGTAGCCGCGTATGTTCGGGTACTTGTCCAGAAAGCTCAAATCGCAGAACTGGCGGTAGTTCGGCCACGAGGGGTCTGTGATGACCGCGGAAAAGCCCAGCTCCTCGTTGAAAATGCGGGAGAGGAGCACGAGGGATTCGTTGTGCTTTTCCACGAGGGGAACTGAGTCGCGCCTGTTCATTTCAAGGGGCGTGTACTCGTAGCCGCCGTATACGCCGGGAGACCCCATTATGGTGTGCCCGTTGAAGCTCAAAACATTGTCGAAGAACGTGAACCCCTCAAAAACCTCGGTTAGCGCCGGGTCTTCCTTCACCATTTCGCTCACGAACTGCCCCTGGGCCATGTCTATGTAGAGAAGCACCACGTTCGGGTGGTTCTTTGAGAGCGTGATGATTGGCTCTATGTGGGATGCCTCGTCCTGGGCAAAATTGTCCCTGTATTCTTTGTATGCGCCGTGGATTGTGGCGGTGTTCTTGACCGAAAGGACGCTGACCGCCATGAGCAGAATCGAAAAAATCGATGTTGCCAGCGCGTTTTTTTTGAGGAGCATGGGGACGATGGCAAAAATGACTGCCAGCGCGATTATGTTCACGATTGATGCGGTGGAGCCGGCTCCGAATTCATCCGAGTGGAGGAATTTGAGCGCGTTTGATATGTCGCCGTAGTTCATCATGAAGATGTATGTGTTTGTGAGAGCCGCCAGCGCAAGGACGCACATAAGCGCGGCCAGCACGGTCTGGATTTTTCTCCCGAACAGGAAGTAAATGCACAATGCCCAAAAGATGAATATGCCCGCCGACTGGATTAGGGAGTTTCCAATGTAGAACAGCGGGTTTGACGCGCTTCCTATGTCGGCGAATTCCGTGGGGGAGGAGGATATGAGCGTGGAGGGAATCGTGATTCCCGTCAGCACGAAAAGGACAAGTGTTGCGACGATGAAAATTGTGTGGCGTGTGCGTGCGTTTTCTTCTATAGAGCGGAGCGGGTTTGCCAAGAGCCAAGCCGCCGCCCGCTTGATGAGCGGGACGAGATAGACTAGGGACGCGAAGAAAAGGAATATGAGCTTGTTCGCAAGCTTTGTGTGCGCCTTTGTGAACACGAAAATCGTGGCTGGCACAAGAAGGATGCAGCACAAAATATAGAACGATTTGAGCGGTTTTTTGAGCTTGTAGAAAATGTTTTTCACCAGCGAAAAGACGTTGTTCATTGTCCAGTACAGGACGAGACCGCTCGGGCTTGGGTAGAGTATGACGAGGAAGATGAGCGCCATCGCGTAAATGGGAAGCTTTTCCTTCCATTTGAATCCTTTCGTGTAGATTGCGCTTGCGATTATGTTCACTGCGGTCATGGCAAGGGGGAGTACGTTCACGGGGAAAGCCCCGATTTTGAAAAGCGCATCGCTCTCGCTCAGGTTCCGTATGAAAAGGAACGAGCTTGTCGTCTCAAGCTGGGAAAGGAAGGCGTAGGCGGCGATGAAAAAAGGAATCTGTATGAGAAGCCCGAAAGATGAGCGCAATGCCATGAACTGGCTGTAATGGCATTCACGGTAGTACGCGCTTGTCATCATGTACCTCTCGTCCCCCGAAAAAGTGCCCTTGATTCTTTCGAGCTGCTTTTCCATGGATTTTTCTTTGTTCCTCTCGATTTGCTGCCATTTTTCTGCCACAGCGTAGAGCGGAAGGCACAGAAGCGTGATTCCAAGGCTCACCCCGATGATGGAAAATCCCGTGTTGTACGTCACTTTCTCGAAAAAAACATAGATACATTCAATCAGTGTGTAGAGCGGAGAAATAATCAATGTATACAAAAATGACGACATGGACACCTCATGTTTTTTTTTATTGAATTGAAGGGGAGACGATTTTTTCAACTGCGTCTTTGAGCGAGCAGTGTTCCGACACCAAAAAGCACTCTTTTACGCCAGCGTTCTTTCCTGCCAGAATGTCGTTCTTTCCGTCGCCAATCATGTACGACTGTGACAAGTCGATGTTGAGTGCCTGGGCTGCATCAAAGAACATTCCGGGATTCGGCTTCCTGCACAGGCAGTTGCATTTGTATTCTGCCCGTTCTCCAGGAAAGCCCTTGTCCGTGTGGTGCGGGCAGAAATAGAGCGCGTCGATGAACGCCCCTTCCTTGCCCAGCTCGGTCTCCATCTTGTCGTGGATGAGCCTGAGTTCCTCAAAAGTTGCGTCCCCACGGGCAATGACAGGCTGGTTTGTGACGACGACGGCAAGATACTCCGACTTGTTGATTTTCTTGATTGCCTCTGCCGCGCCCGGGACAAGCTCGAATTGCCCGGGGGCGGTTATGAATCCGTTCGCCTTGTTTATGGTGCCGTCCCTATCGAGGAAAATGGCTTTCTGCTTCCTGCCCAGGTTCCGCGCCTGAACGCGCCCGGAGGCAATGTCAAGCTCAGTTTCGTGGAAACGGTCTGGCGTTCCCATGTCCTTGATGTACTCGCTTGTGTCATATGCGAAAATTTTCCCGCTTTTTATCGCGGGCTTTAAAACATCGCGGTCCAAGTCGATTTTGTCTGGATTTTCTGGATGCCGCGGAACGTAATGCCGCATTGTTTCCCGCAAAAGCTCAACAGAGATGATTTGGATTCCGGCGTTCACACGGTTCTTGTAGAACACTCGCTCGTCCTCTTTGGTGAGCCATGCCGTGACGCGCCCGGTCTCCACCGGAAGCCCGCCTTTTTCGGCTGGCGGAAGCGTTTCGGTGACGAGAAGCGACGAGTCGAAGGGGTGTCCGTTGGGGTGCGCCATGAGACTTGCCCACGCCTTGCGTTCCTTGTGGAACGCGATGAATCGCTTGAAATCTATGCTGAATATGACATCGCCGCACAAAAGGAGAAAATCCCCATCGATGTGCGGGCCATTCCCCTGCGCCTCAGGGAGCATCTTGAAAAGGGAGCCTGCCGTTCCCAAAGGTGTTTCCTCCACAAAATACGAAATGGAAACGCCGAACGCCGCTCCGTCACCGAAATAATCGGTGATGACGCTACCCAAATGCCCAACAACCAGCGTTATGTCCGTTATTCCGTCCGCACGGAGGTTTTCAATCTGGTACTGGAGTATGGGCTTTCCTGCAATCTCAATCATCGGCTTGGGAACGTCGCTCCGGACAGAAGCTATTCGCGTTCCCATGCCGCCTGCCATAATCACCGCTTTCATCTCTCGTCCTTCCAAAAATGCTCTTCCACTTCAAGGCAGAGCGCGTGGTATACTGGGAGATGGAGTTCCTGAATCTTGAACGTTTCATTTTCAGGAACGACGATTGAAAGGTCAGCCAATGGCTTGAGCTTTCCGCCGTCCCTTCCAGTGAGGGCGATTGTGAAAAGCCCCTTCGCCTTTGCCACGACGGTGGCGTACACTATGTCTTTTGAATTTCCGCTGGTGGATATGCCGAGGAACACATCGTCCTTTTTTCCGTAGCCGTTCACCTGTTGTGCGAAAAGCACGTTCCCGTCAACGTCGTTCAGGCTTGCCGTCATGAGCGCAGAATTGTTCGTGAGCGCGATTGCCGGAAGCGAGCCTTCAAGCTTGTCGGAAAGGTATGCGCCAGTCTCGCTGTCGATTTTTTTGAGCGATTCTATGAAATCGGCGCTCGGCCTGCGTTTTTTCACGAAGGATTTCAGAAGTTCTCCCGTGATGTGGTCTGAGTCGGCGGCGCTTCCGCCGTTTCCTGCGACGAGGAGCTTGCCGCCTTTCTCGAAGGATTGTATGAGGGCCGCCGCTGCGCCCTCAATGTCTTTTTTGCATGATGAAAGCGCGGGATAGCGCGAAATCAGCTGGTCTATGTGTTTCATGATTTTTTCTCCTGGTCAAAGTATTCGGCTTCGTATACTACGATTTTTGTCCCCTCGTTCTCAAATCGGAACGGAACGTGGAGCTGCCCTGAAAGAGCGGACTTTACGTTTTCCTGCCTGTCTTCCGGAACGTAGAACAAAAGAAAACCGCCGCCTCCCGCGCCAAGAAGCTTTCCTCCCAGCGCGCCGGCCTTCATTGCGCGCTCGTACTGCTCGTCGATTGAGCCTGTGGATATGCCCGACGAGATGCCGCGCTTTAGCTTCCATGTGTGGTCAAGGAGCCGACCAAAATCGTCAAGGCTCCGGGATTTGTCGGTTAGGATTTTTTCAGCCTCGTCAACAAGGTGGTGCATTTCGATGAGTTCCTTTGTCTTGTCCTTCATGGACTTTTCTGTGTCCTTCTGTATGTCCGAGCTGAAGCGGGACAGCCCCGTGAAAAAGAGCATGAGTTTGTCGTTCAGTGCGTTCTTCCGCTCGGGCGAGATGATGACGGGGTTCACCGTGTAGCCGTCCCTGGAAAAGTTGATTCTGTTCAGCCCGCCGAAGGAGGCCGCAATCTGGTCTTGGATTCCGCCGGACTCTGCGCACAGCACGCGTTCCAGATAAATCGCGTCGTCGGCGAGTTTTTTCTTGTCCGCGTATTTTCCCTTTAGCGCGTAGAATGCCTCAATCATTCCCACGGCAAAGCTGGAGGAGGTTCCCAATCCGCTCCGCGCCGGAAGATCCGAGTCGTACACAAGTCGAAGCTCGTGCATGTCCATCATTTTCATTGCGTTCCTGATGGCGGGATGTTTTATTTCTTCTATTGAATTTACTTTTTCTTCCTTTGAATAGGTGAGATGCGTCTTGTAGTCGAAGAAGCGCGGGAGA
>JAFPYB010000127.1 GCA_017412405.1 Treponema sp.
CATCGACATGGACGTGTTCAAGTCGTCAACAAATGAGCCAATCGACATTCAGGCACTTGAAAAACAGATGCAGGCAAAAAAATACACCACTTTCGCAATGGTCATGCACGAAACAACCACGGGGCTTTTGAACGATGTTGAGACAATTTGCAATCTTGTGCACAAATACGGAATGACAACGATTGTGGATACAGTTTCGTCATACGGCGGAATGCCAATGAATCTGGAAAAACTTGGAATCGATTTTGCCTCCTCCACATCGAACAAGCATATTGGCGGCATGGCAGGAATCGGTTTTGTAGTATGCAAGAAGGATGAGCTTTTGAAGCAGAAAGACTGGCCAATGCGGAACTATTACTTCAACATCTACGACCAGTACAAGTATTTTCTTGAGACAAAGCAGACGCGATTCACTCCGCCGGTTCAGACGCTCTACGCGCTCAGGCAGGCAATCATCGAAACTAAAGTTGAAACGATTGAAAAAAGGTATGGGCGGTTTACGGAATGTTGGGAGATTTTGGTCAAAGCGTTGGACGAAATAGGGCTTAAAATGCTCGTTGACAGGAAGAACCAGTCGCATTTCATCACCGCAATACTCATCCCGGAAACGCCGGCATACAGTTTTGCCGCGCTCCACGACTATGCCAAGAGCTTCGGCTTTACGATTTACCCCGGAAAGCTCGGAAACATCGACACGTTCCGAATTGCGAACATGGGCGACATCCGCAAGGAAGAAATGGTTCACTTCACCTGCGTTCTCCGCGACTATATGCACTCAATCGGCGTGTGCTGAAAACAGACAGGGCGACAACGCTGTTGCCGCCCTACCCGCCTGAAAGAATCAAGATGGCAAACGCAATCTAGCCCCCGATTCTCAAATCTGGTCTTTTGCCCTATTTGCAATGGATTTTTAGCCCCAGGGAAATGACAGCCCCAACTTGAACAGGATATTCATCAGTGTTTATGAACGACATTTTTCCCTTGTTGTTGATAGTGTTGTCGCTCGCCGCGCCTGCGGTGTAGTCGCTGTCATCAATGTCAGAATAATGGCTTACGAGAAGCCCCACGTTGCCGAAAAACTCAATCGGTGTAAGTGAAGTGTTGAATTTGTATGATATTCCCGCGCTCAAGATGTGCATCCAGTTGTATGCACCATCCTCAATAAAGTGCTTCTCCGCATCCCCGCGGTTGTTCTTTGGAAGCTCCGAGTAGAGCGAACTTCCGCGAACCTGATGGCTTCCGTAGTCTGCACCGTGGCGAACAAGCTGGTAGCTTGCCGTGAACGAAAAGTTCGATTTTGGCTTGCATTCCAGCAAAAGCAAGAATTCATCCGAATTTGGAGGAAGATAATATCCCAAGCACTCTCCATTGTTGGTATAGTTTTCATTAATATAGTGATTGTACCACGGTGTATAGTTAATCGATTGATGAGTATAACAGTACGGTTCAACTTTCGTGTACCTGAATGAAAAAGTAGTGAACGTTGACCGAGGAAACACATACTTGTAGCCGCCCTGCAGCGCGAACATTGCCCGCGCCTTTGAGAAGGGGCCTTTGATGACTTCTGCGGAAATTTCGTCAAGAAAGAAGGAACCCCAGAACGACTGGTTCTCCCGCGTGAACTTCAAATCGGTGAACATGGCAAGATTGTCGTAATCACCGATGTGGTTCTGGTATTCCACATAGAATGCGAGCGGCACGATGTAGCCCACTTCAAACCGCTTGGGCCATACTGACGTTGAGCCAAAATCAAAGTGGAAGCCCGCCACGTTCAGCTCGAACATGATGAGCGAAAACGCATTCTGGAAAAAATACGCATCGTCGCCAAACGCATGGTAGCTTCCGTAGTAGTCGCTGTTCTGCATGTAATCCTGATTTGGGTACTCAAGAACACCAGTGAGCCATGAAAAGCGAACCCACGGAAGCAGGTCAACAGTTGCGTCAACCGCATAGAACGGTTTTGCGTTCGCGTTCAAAACAAGGCTTGAGCCGTTGTCCATGCCGGCAATTTCGCGTTGGATGCGCCCGATTCCAATATTGATTTTTTCGTCCATGAGCGATGTACGAAGCTCTCCGTCTATTCCGCAACCGTAGGCAGTCTCGGTGGCCCAGCCCTCAAGCCCGTCGGCAGAAATGTTGCTGAAAAAGTAGCACTGCCCGCCCCACTTTTTGTTGTACTGAAACGGCAGGTACGAATTGTTGTAGACTTTCTTGATTGTGCGTTTTTTTCCGTAATCTTCAGCCGAAGGACCGTCTGAATAATACCAGCTTCCGATTTCATACGAGCTGTTGTCCGGTTCGTAAAGCGGCATCTTCGTAAAATCCATGAAAACACCCAGTCGGTAGTTGAAATACTTTGTCAAATCGCCATACAAATCGATTTTAGGAATGATGTCGAATCCGGTGGAACTCATGTTGGACTTGTTGTAGAATCCCGTGGAGAAGGACGTTTCAAGGGAAAAGTCATAATTCAGGCTGAAAGGCTGATTTTTGAGGCTGTTCGCAAGGGTGACATGGAGGACATTGTTTTTTTCCTCCTTGGCGATATATTTTTCCCGATAGTCCTTCAAGACTGAAACTTCTTTTTCGGTCAAATCAACAGTCTCGTTTGAAAGAATCTCATCGATGACAGAAACGATTTTTCTCTCGGTATACGGCTTTGCTGCTGTGAGCGGCGTACACATTCCCTTCATCTGGGCAATTTCAAGTATGTCGTACACCGTGTCGGACAATGGAACCGAAATATGCGTTTGGGCAGTTGCCCCGCCGGCGATTGTCGTCAAAAACAAAAGCGAAAATACAGAAACTTTTTTCATACAATCCTCTATTTGAATAATTTAGCCTCGCACCCGACAGAAATCTGCGCTCCGCACGCAAATTCATCGGACTTGTTGTCATTGTTGAAAACCAGCGAGTATGTGAACTGACTTTTCAGCGCAACATGCTCGTTTAGCTCATATCGGCCTTTTAGCGTAATCTGATGCGTGTACTGAACAGTGCCGTTCAAGAAATGGTTCGCAAGACTTTCCGCATCCCCCGCCGAAAGATAGCTCGTGTTCCACAGAACCGACGGATAGAACAAATCGTCCTTGCTCTGGAACAGCGCGAAGGAATTTTCTCCGTGCGCCACACACAAATAATTCAGCTCTGCGTTCCATTTTCCGGGCTTGTCATAGCCCACGCTCAGGGAAAACGCCAGAGCGTCAGGTCCGAACGGAGACCCCATCCACGAGCAAATTGGCTTTGTGGAGTCGCGCTGCATATTGTAGCGTTTTCTGTACAGCGACCACGCCTCCCCCTGTTTCATGTACATGTACGGCGAATTGTAAGTTGCCTCGAAGTTCGTTACATAATAGCCGCCATGGGATTCAGGAATATTATACTCAAAACCGAGCTGAATGGCAAAACTGTTCGGCATGGAAGCCCCCGTCTCGCTGTCCTTCTCAAAAGGAAGCTGGAACTCGTTCATGGCAAAAAGCGAATACAGCCTCAGATTTTTTGTGGGCACAACATCAAGCGTGGCGGCAAAGTACGCGCAGCACCATGCCTCGCCGTATTTTTCCTCCTCGGAAATCTTGTTACCATAGCGGTCTTCATGCTCCGAAGTGTCAATTGGGTTGTTGTACTCTGTCCACGAGCCGAATGAGTGCATAATCATGAGCGGGTTCAAGTACCTGATTTCAAACGGCTGCGTAAGCTGCGTGCCTTCCAAAAAACCGACACGGAAATATTTGTTTGGGGAAAAATGGATGGAATGGAGATACAGGAATTTTGAGCTGTCAACTTCGGCAACATTCATTTCGTATTTGAATTTTTGCGTGTACAGATTTAGCTGAACGTACGCGTCTGTTTGGTAGGTGTCGTTGTAAATTATGCTTCCTGTCTTTGTCCTGCCGATTTGCAGTCCTTCCTTTGCAATATGAAGATTGAATCCGAACTTTTTTGAGCCGAAAAAATGCCCAGTGCTGGCATAGGCCGTCGTTGGCTGCAAAAACTCCATGTCCGAAAGGGGAACCGGAAAATTCGTCACGTTCTTGTCGTCGGAAAGCCCCCAAAAGCTTTTTCCCCAGAATGGGTCAAGCTCAATTACGACGTAATCGGCAAAATCGATTGCGAAGCGGAACTTTATGAACGGATTTGTCAAATCGTTCCCCTCGTAGTTTGAAGCCGCGCCGAATTCTCGCTCCACTCCGAAATAATCAGTATTTCCAGCATAATCGGTGGCAAAAGTCCAATCGATATCATCATTCGTCTTGACCATAAGCTCAAAATCTACAATAGCATTAAAGCCGATGTGGACAGGCCCGAGATTCAGCGCAGTTCCCTTAGTGTTCAAGAAGGAATCGACTTTTTTGTACAGATTTTTTCCCGAATCTGAAAGCGAGTCGTAATCAATCAGCGAAAAATGGAAGCGAAGCTCCTCCACGGACAGCGGGGCGGTCTCGACAACAGTGGAAGAGGCGTTCTCAAGATTGAGCCTGCAAAGCGCATCGTATATCCAGCTGTCAGCTGGAACAAGCTCATGGGAGCTGTATATTTCGGAAAACGCAAAAAACGTGCAAAACATGAGCACGGCTGCAAAAACTTTTATTTTTACTGTTCCCGAAATTTTCATAATAGAAAAGTATCATTTTCGGCGGTTATAAACAAGTTGTTTATAAAAAACTTTTGTATATAATAGAAGAATGAAAGTTGCAATCGTTCATGACTGGCTCACCACATACGGAGGCGCAGAAACATTCGTGGAGCTGTGGCTCACCATGTATCCAGATGCCGACATTTTCACCCTCGTCTACGACAAGAAGAAACTCAAAGGTCACTTTGAAAACAACAGAATCCACACATCGTACATACAAAAAATTCCCTTCGCCACCAAAATCTACAGGAAGCTCCTAAAATTCATGCCGAAAGCGTTCGAGTCCTTTGATTTGAGCGGCTACGACCTGGTGCTCTGCTCGTCGTCAAGCTGCGCAAAAGGTGTCATTGTGCCGCCCCACGTTCCGCAGATTGCTTACGTCCACACCCCCATGCGCTATGCCTGGGACTTGTATTTTGACTACCGCGCCCGCAGCGGAAGGCTCACAAAATTCTTCATGGACAAATGGATGGGGGACATTCGTTTGTGGGACTACGTTTCGGCACAAAGAATCGACACCATCGTGGCAAACTCAAAATACATTGCGCGGCGCATAAAGAAATTCTGGAACCGCGATTCCGTTGTCATCTATTCTCCGCTCAACACAAAACGTTTCTTTGACGACCCGTCAGTACCGCGACAGGATTTTTTTGTCGCCTACTCGCGCTTCGTGCCATACAAGCGGCTCGACATTGCCGTGGAGGCATTCAGGGGGAGCGGAAAAAAACTCATCGTCATTGGCTCGGGACCGGAGGAAAAAAAGCTCAAGGAGCTTTCTGGGGGCGACAAGAACATTGTGTTTGCAGGAAGGCTTCCAGACGAGGATTTGCGCCGCCATCTCCAGCAATGCCGCGCCATGGTTTTCTGCGCGGAGGAGGATTTTGGTCTTGCCCCGCTTGAAGCCCAGGCCTGCGGCGCACCAGTCATCGCATTCGGGCGCGGAGGAGCATGTGAGACCGTAATCGGCGAAAAGACAGGCGTCTTCTTTGCCGAGCAGAACGCGGAGAGCCTCAAGAAAGCCCTGGAACATTTTGAGACCCTCCACCAGAACGGAGTTTTTGACCACGACACCATCGTGCGTCAGGCAAAAAGCTTCAGCACACAGCGGTTCAAGCGCGAATTCGCACAGATTGTGGAAGAAACAAAAGCGAAAATTCAAATCAAGGTGGAATCATGAAACTTGCAGTTGACTGCCGGCTCGTCGGCGAAAGCGGAATCGGAACATATATTTCGGAAATCGTCCCATATTTTCTTGAATCGCACTCCTGCCTCCTCCTCGGCTCCAGTGAGCAATGCGAGCCGTACTTGAAAAGCGGGAACGCAGAATTCTGCCCCTGCGACGTGCCGCTTTTTTCCGCGGCCGAGACACTCTTCTTTCCAAAGCACATCGCGGGGAAAATCAACGAGTGCGACGCATTCTTCACGCCGTACTGCAACATTCCGTCGTCAATACGCATCCCGATTTTCTCCACGATTCACGATGTCGTATTCCTGGATGTGCCGGGGCTAACGGGAACAATCGGGCGGCTCGCCAGGAAATTCTTCTACCAGCGGGCAATCAACAAGTCAAAATCGATTTTCACCGTATCTGAATTCTCAAAATCACGCATTCTGGCAAATATGCGCTGCAAGAAAAACATTGTCGTCACCCACTCCGCCACGCCAAATCATCTCAGGCAAAAAGTGGAGGACGCCCCACGGACAAACACGATTCTGTTCGTGGGAAACATCAAAAAGCACAAGGGGCTTTCCATTCTTCTTGAGGCATACGAAAAGGCGCGGCAAAAAGGATTCGACAAGAAGCTCGTCATCGTGGGAAACGCGGAACATTTCAGGACGGGCGACGCGCAAACAATCGAAAAACTGTCGCGCATCGGAAAGGAGACTGTCATTTTCACGGGAAAAATCTCGAACGACAAGCTGCGCCAATACTATGCGGAGGCTGATTTTCTTGTGCAGCCGTCTTTGTACGAGGGTTTCGGGCTTCCGCCGCAGGAGGCGCTTTTTCAGGGAACGCCGTCGCTAATTTCTGACATTCCCGTGTTCAAGGAAGTGTACGAGCATTTTCCTGTCACGTTCTTTGCCTCCGGCAACGCCGATGACCTTGCGCAAAAAATGCTTTCCATGAAAACTGACCGTCTTGAAATCGGCACAAACGCGGAAACATACAATTTCAAGAAAACATCATCGCGTATTCTTGCGGAAATTGGGGCGCAGCTTGGCAAATAGCCGAGCCACACGGAAATCAGTTTTTAGGAAAGCACTGTTTAGAAATTAAAAAAATATGCTAGAATTCATGCATGGGTTGGGAAGAATTAACAGAGGCTCTTGATGAGCTGGAAACAGAAGTTGAATATGACGGATATTTTTGCAGCGTAAGAGAGGCCGTGATAATAGTGACGCTGGGAAGCCTGTGC
>JAFPYB010000128.1 GCA_017412405.1 Treponema sp.
CTTGGACAGGGCACGGCGGCGGAAGGCTGGCTCGACTTGGCGGTGAAGTTCTGGGCGCGGCAAATGAAGTAACACGGTGCGGCGTTTTTGCCGTCCAAAGGAAATTTTCACTAACGGCAAAATGCCGTTGCTCGTCTAAACGGAATGCCCACAATCGGCACACCGCCGCTCCTCGTCCAACCAAAATTCCCCCTACCACCGCTCGCCGTCTAGCCCCGCGCTCAGAAGCATAAGCCCATCAAAGCAAATTGCCTTCGTGTCGGAAAGCTCTCCGAATGTGCCGAGTTCCTTAATCAGCTCCATCTGCTCTTCGGGAAAGTGAATCATGCCGCGGAAAGTTACGCAGTAGCGCACGAACTGCACGAGAAATCCGTTCCGTGCTTTTTCGCTTGCGGCGGGGAACTGGCGGGCAAGCACTTCAGAAAACCATGAGTAAAACTGATGAACCTCCGAATGATACCGCTCCACAAAATCCGTGCGACACTTGTTCTGCGGCACTTCCGAATAGAGCGCAATCTGCATCGTGAGCAAATCACGCGTCCAAAGCGAATCCACGAGCGCGGTGCAAAAATCCTCTCGCGTAAGTTTTGGTGCAAGGCGCGTTTCCAAATCCGCTTTCCAGTCCGCGTACTCTCGAATCATCAAATCCAAAAAAATCTCTTCCTTGACCTTGTAATAATTGTACATCGAAGGACGCGAAATCGAAGTCTTTTCGGCAACCGTGGCGAGCCTAAGGCTCCCCCAGTCTCCATGCAAAAGCAAATCCGTTGCCGAGCGCAAAATGTCGTCCTTCCGTGCCTGAATTTCGCTGTCAGAATGTGCGCGTATCGTTCCCATGCTTCTATCTTGCAAGAAAAGCGAAAAAAAATCAAGTTTTTATTGACAAATTGTTGGTTAGAGATTATATTTTAATTATACAACTGACAGTTTGTTAGTAAGATTAAAAATCTGCCACAAAACGGCGAAAAGGAGCGGTTATGTTATCAAAGGATTTTATCGGCAAGGACTTGAACGCAATTTCTATGTTCGAGACAAAATGGGCGTTGGCTACGGCGGGAACGATGACTGATTTTGACGGCTGCACGATTTCTTGGGGCAGTTTCGGAAACCTGTGGGGAATGCCCGGCAAAGGGCGGGCTATGGCAACGATTTATGTGAACCCGCTCCGCTGCACGAGCGAATATCTCTTGAAGAACGAGCTTTTCACCATCTCGTTCTTCCCCGAAAGCCACCGAAAAGACCTCGGAACACTCGGCTCAAAATCAAAACGCGACGGAGACAAGTTCGCCCAGACCTCGCTCACGCCAAAGGCGCACAAAACGGAGCTGGGCGAAACGGTGATTTTTGAGGAAGCAGAACTCACGCTCGTCTGCCGCAAGGTCTACCACGAGCAGTTCAACAAGGAAAACATGGACAAGGACATCTACCGCGACTTCCACGAAAGCGTTCCCCAGCCGCCGCACTATCAGTTCATCGGCGAGATTGTCGAGGTGATTGACAAGCGGTAAGCTTTTGCAGGAGCGCAATATGAAGATTCTGATTATCGGCGGAACGGGAACTATCAGCACGGCGGTCGTCCGGCTTTTGAGCGAACAGGGGCATGAGGTCTCCGTCATCAACAGGGGTACGCGGAACGCAGTCCTTCCTTGACGGCGTGAAGTCAATCGTGGCGGACATGAACAACGAGGACGCGGTACACCTTCCCGATGATTATCTACACGCTCTTTGACGAATACGATTTTTCGGGAAAGACGATTATCCCGTTCAACACGCACATGGAAAGTCACGACGGTGGCACTTACAAAACAATTGCAGAACTTGAACCGAATGCGACCGTGGAGAAAAACGCATTCACAGAATCGCGCGACAGCGTGGACTCGTGCAAGAGCCGCGTAATTGCGTGGCTGAAAAAGATTGGGGTGAAGTAAAAAATCAGAATGAACTGGCAAGAGCCGTATCAGCGTATGTTGGTACGGCTTTTGTGTTTGTAAGCCAACCGCGCAAGGGATTGTAGGGGAAGCGTTCCGAAGCGTAGCGAAGGAATGGAGCGCGGTAGCGCGTAACCCCGAAAAGCCCGACCCGAACGAAGTGAGGGATGCGCCCATATCTCTACTATGCTTCTTGCGCATGCTCGCATAGAAAACTAGCATTGTACAAATCTTTGTGCGTCTGCTATGCTTGAATGTAACAAAAGCAAACGGAGCAACCCACATGAACAAACTTATACCAATTGCCTTTTCCGTGCTTCTGCTTGCCTCGTGCGGCGGGGCGGGAAAGGACACGGCGGCACAGAAAAGCGCATCACACGGAGGAACGAATATGGAACAGACGGCACACGGTTTTTCGGAGCGCGAGAGCGCAATCACAAGAATCGCATCGCTTGCGGCGGCGGGCGAGATTGAACGGCTCACGGCGCAGATGGAGAACGCGCTTTCTGCAAAAACACTCAGCCAGAACGAAATCGGCGAAATCTGCCTGCAGCTGTACGCATACGCAGGTTTTCCACGCA
>JAFPYB010000129.1 GCA_017412405.1 Treponema sp.
AAGAAAAGCTGCTCATACGGGCAGCTTTTCTTGTTTACAGGAGATTTTATGATTCAGCCTGAAAAATTTGATTCGCCGTTCAAGGGGCGTTCGCTTTTGACATGGGTGGACTACACCCCGGAGGAAATTCTCCAGATTCTCGACTACGCCTTCCTCGTGAAAAAGCAGTCGCACGCCGGCGAAATCCACCAGCGTTTCTTGGGAAAGACAATCGCGCTCATTTTCGAGAAGCGTTCAACAAGAACACGCTCGTCATTCGAGACGGCGTTCGGGGAAGAAGGCGGACACCCGGTATTCATGTCCACGCAGGACATCCAACTGGGCGGAAAGGAAAGCGTCGAGGACACGGCGCGGGTGCTCGGACGAATGTTCAGTGCAATTGAGTTCCGCGGATTCAAGCAGGAGCATGTCAAAAAACTCGCCGAATACTCAAACATCCCGGTCATCAACGGGCTTACGGACGAATACCACCCAACACAGGCACTCGCCGACGTTATGACGCTAAAGGAGAATTTCGGGACGCTCAAGGGCTTGAAGTGGGCCTTCTGCGGGGACGGACGGAACAATGTGGCGCGAAGCCTCATGGTCATATCCGCCAAGCTCGGAATCGACTTCGCAATTTACAGCCCGAAAGAACTTTTCCCCCCAAAGGACATCCAGGAAATCTGCAAACCATTCTCGGAAAAAAGCGGCGCAAAAATTACAATTTCTGATGAAATTTCTGTTGTAAAAAATGCAGACTGCCTTTATACTGATGTATGGGTTTCGATGGGTGAGGAATCGCTCAAAGACGAACGAACCCGACTGCTTTCACCGTATCAGGTAAACAAAGAGCTTATGGCGGCGACCGGCAAGGACAGCACGATTTTCATGCACTGCCTCCCCGCAGTCAAAGGTCAGGAAGTTACCGAAGATGTTTTCGAAAGTTCAGCAAGCAAGGTGTGGGATGAAGCTGAAAACAGAAAGCATACGATAAAAGCGATAATGTTGGCGCTTATCTAGCGCACAAAAGGAGTTTGTTATGAAAAAATCATTTATCGTTTCTGCACTGCTTCTTGCCGCGACTCTGTTCACAGCAACGGCTTTTGAGGCTGGAAAATCCGAATCTGACTACAAATATCAGTTTCAGGAATCAGGTGTCTACTACAAGAACTACACCGTGTACCGTGTTCTTGACCACAAAGATGCATTCGTCATTTTGTATGCAAAGCCGCGTGGTCTCGTGGGTAGTGTTTCAATTCCGAAAGCATGGTACTCAACAGACGGAAACACAAAGGCAAAACTTTCGTTCCGCCCGCTTCCAAAGGGAATGGCTCCGTGGATGACCGTGCTTTCACGGGACGGTTCGTTCGACCATGTGGTTCTTACGCTTCCAGTTTCACGCACACATGCGGCATGGGGCGTTGCGTCTTCGGATGTTGACCTTGGCGACCTTAACAATGAGACATTGGAACTTAACTAATTTCTATTTGTAGTGTTGTTTTTGAGAGCTGCCCTATTTAGGCGGCTCTTATTTTTTCTTTTGGAGCATATATGCAGATTATTTCTGACTCGCACATAGACGAATTCAAGCACTTCTTGAATTCCCACGAATTTTTTTTCGTCATTGGACACAAGGAGCCAGACGGGGACGCAATTTTCAGCTGTCTCGGCATGGCAGAAATTCTGCAGAAATTGGGTTTGCAGTACCAGTTGCTTTCTGCAGGTCCGTTCAAGCGGAGCGACATAAAAGACAAAGCCCCTTTGTTCACAAACTGCCCCACTTTCCTGTCGGAGCCAGAGCGGAACAAGACGGGGCTAATAATGCTCGACTGCTCCGAAATGGCAAGGCTTGGCGACATAGACGGTGACTTGCGGAATCTTGACACATTCATAATAGACCACCACAAGACATCTACGGCAAGCAAAAACTGCATCATAGACCCAACCTCCCCAGCCACCGCCTGTCTTGTCCAGCAGCTGTACGAGAAGGTGATTGGCCCGCTATCCACCGAAGCGGCAAAGAACCTTTTTTTCGGGCTGTGCACGGATACCGGCTATTTCCGCTTCCTGAACGAAGATTCAGAGGAAGTGTTCCTCCAGGCGGCGCGTCTTGTCGCATCAGGAGCAAACCCGAGGAAAACATACGACAAGATGACCGGCGGAAAAGCATTCAGCACAAGAAAACTTCTGGGGCTTCTTCTGACACGCGCCGAGCAATATTACAACAACAAGCTCGTTGTCACATACGAGACCATGGAAGACACTAAAAAATACGGGCAGGAGGGGCGAGATTCCGATGCGCTCTACACGGCACTCCTTTCCACGGAAGGCGTGGAGGCGGTTCTTTTCATGCGGCAGGACACGGAGTTCTCCTGCACGGCGGGTTTACGCTCGCGCGACAACGTTGATGTAAGCGCAATCGCCGCAAAATTCGGCGGCGGCGGACACAAAAATGCGGCTGGACTGAGCATTGAAGGAAAACTTGAAACCGTCATGCCAATGATTTGCAAGGAATTTGCAAAAGTTCTGTAAAATACACAATCAAAAAAGCAGTTTTCGGCGACCGTCAGGTTGCCGATTTTTTTTGCAAGATTCTGCAAGAAAAATTGCAAGATTTTGCAAGATTTTGCAAGAAATTGCAAGAAATTGCAAGATTTTTCTCCAAAATGTCTAAAATTCAGCCATTATCGCCAGGTTGGCACGGAAATTGCATAAAAACTATTGGAGGCTTTTATGCAAACACTTAAAAAAGTGAATTTGGAAGATGTTCCATTTCTCGTAAAACACAAAAAACTTTCTTACCGTGAGGCGACGGACACAATTTGGGAGAAACTTTACCTTAGCCCGAAAAGTTTTGGACTCAACGACTTAACCGAAGACGAACGGAGCGATTTTCTGATATTGTTCATCAATAAAATCGAGTCGATAATCAATCAATTTCTGACTCTTTCCTTCTCAATCTCGTTCAAAACATACCTGAAAAAATGCGTCACAAACGCAAAACAATCATGGCTCAGGAAAAAAATCATACGGAACGTAAACGACCAGGCAATCGAATCGTTTGCCCACAGCGAATGCGAGAGCGATATCCACAAGTACGAAATCAAGGATGTCGAAATAGCTGTCATGGAACAACCTCCCACATTCGCGCCCGAGCACACGAGCAACAGGCGGCGGCGCGTTGCAGAAATGGCGGCCCTGGTGCTAACGATGAAAGCGTGTCAGGACGTGGACGACGAACTGATAGAAAAAGTCGCCGATTTCACCGGTTTCGACACAGACTTCATCCACGAGAAAGTTCTTGAGCTGAAGGAGCAGAACTGCGAAAAGGAAAAAAAGCGAGAGCTGCTTGTCCGCCGCCGCGACAATTCGTTTTATTTCAGGCGGAGATACCAAATAGAGCTTTCCCGCGTAAATCAAGGGACAAAAACTCAGAGCGAGCTTGCAGAAAAATTCACGCTGCATGGAAAAAATTGGCAGAAAAACAACGAAATCCTGAACAAAATCAACACAAGCGCACCATCGGCAGACCAAATAGCCCTAACGCTCGGAATGCGCCCACGCCAAGTACGGTTCTACATCTCCCACATAAAGCAGCCAGAAAACGCGGAAAAAATAAAAACCATGGTGAAAAAGGCGGAAAAGGAAGACACCGATGACGCAGGCGAAAAAAACTCCATGCCGGGCGGCGCGAGCAGAAGCAGTTCTCGTGAGGCGCACAACCTTTCCGCGCAGGACGCTACATCGCAAGGGACATGATGTAAATCCAAATAAATATTCCGGCAAGGATGAGCTTGAGCCCGGTTCCTGTCAGGAAGCCCAGGAACGCACCAAGCGCGGCTTTTAGGGCCTTTGTGGTGTCCGTGTTGTCGTTCATCATCTCACCGATGAATGCACCGCAAAACGGGCCCACAATCACGCCGATGGGTGTCAGGAAAAGCCCCACGACAAGCCCTATGGTGCAGCCAAGGCTACCCATGCGGCTTCCGCCGGACGCTTTCGTGAGAATGGACGGAAACACATAATCAAGAACGGTCACAACAGCAGCGGCAATGCCAGTCACGACAAGACCTGTCACCGAGAAGGTGGAAAAACTGGAAAAGTGTCCCACCAAAAGTCCCGCCCACGCAATTGGAGGCCCCGGCAGCACAGGCAGGACGGCCCCCACAAGCCCCAAAACCAAAAGAACAAATGCGATTGCAATAAAAACATAATCCATGATTTTATTATATCCCAAAACTCGACACATTGCGAATCTGACAAAAATAAATCATAATTTCACAATGATAAATTTAAAAACATCTGCAAAATCAAAACTGTTTTTCTCGTATTCCATTCTATTCTTGATTACCGTGTCCATGTGCTTCGTACCACTCTTGATTTCAGGACGGACGTTCGTGGCAGCCCAAAACGGGTTCAACGAGAATCTTTCCGCATTTTCGTATTTTCTGTCAAAACTGAAGTCCTTTTCCTTTGCGCAATACGATTTTTCGCTGGGGCTGGGAAAATCGGCAGTGCCGCTCGTCCAGTCCTTCGGACTGTGCGACCCGCTCAATCTCCTGGGAGTGTTTTTCCCAAAAACAAGCCTATTTTTCCTGTACAGCCTGCTGTTTTTCGTCAGGCTGTTCCTATGCGGGCTGAGCTTCCTAATCTACAGCAAATATCGGAAATTCGACGAGTTCACATCTATTTTGGGCGCACTCATCTACACGTTCTCAGGGATTCCGCTCATTTTCGGTGTCCAAAACCAGGCGTTCCTTTCGGCAATGATTTATCTTCCGCTCCTCTGCTTCGGAATCGAAAGGATTTTGGCATGCAAACGGCCGTTCGTGTTCACCACATTCATCTTTCTCAGCTCTATTTCAAACTTCCAGTTTTTCCTGCCGCTGGCCTTGTTTTCAATTCTCTACTTCTTGATTCGATTTTTCTTCGTGATTGAAAAAGAAAACCACTGGCAATTCTACCGCTATTTCCTCGTGTTCGCATTTGGTCTTGTGCTTGGAATAGCGCTGGGGGGATACGCACTCATGCCACATTTCTTCTCAACAGTTGCAAATTTTGATACAGACAGGCTCAAAGATGTTTCACCATTGTACACACCATTATATTATTTCAAGTTCCTGCTTTCCCTTTTTTCGCTCAGCGAATTCGGCACGACGGGCGCAACGGGATTTTCGCCTCTTTTCTTGATTATACTCATATTCGTCCTCCTAAAGAACGAAATCGTAATGAAACCGATAAAGCTCTATCTTGCCATCGGAGCAATCTTCTTTGCGTTCCCCTGCTTCGCGTTCCTATTCTCATCGCTCCAGTCCGTATCGAACATATGGAGCTTTGCATTCTCCTTCACAGCAGCGATTTTGACGGCGCGTTTCATCCCGAATTTTTACACAGCCGAGAAAAAAATCTACCGAGTCCCGCTTCTGGTCCTAATAGTCCTGAGCTTGTGCGCACTCGCCTACTCGTTTTTCAATCCAGAATTCGCGGCGGAGTACACAGCCCCATTCGCGCTGCTCCTTCTCTCAAGCGCACTTCTGGCGTTTGCCTACACGTTCAAGAAAGAAACAAAATTGCTGTTTGCCTCGATTGCGCTCATATCTCTTGCCATAAACGCGAACGCGCGTTTTTTCGCGCACAAAGCCGATTTCATGACAATTGAGCAAAGCAAACGCTTCGCTTTTGAGAACGCCGAAGACTTTCCGGCAGAAATCGAAGCGGAGCTGTCCAGCGACTTTTTCAGAATCGAAACATCGAACCTTGAGAACAAGGACTTTGCGCAAACATCAAAATACAGATTCTTCGGAACAAAAAATGCGCGGAACGAAAACCAGTCCATTTCATCCCCGGAGCTTTCGCTTTTGAGCGTGAAATATTTTTTTGAGCCGCGAAAGCAAAAAATCCAGCTTCCATTCGGCTTTTCAAACCATGCGCTCAGGACGCTGAACTACAATTTTCTTGAAAGCGACTATTTTCTCCCATTCGGCTTCACATTCAAAAAAGTCGTCCCCAAGTCGCTTTTCCAAAAACTGAACCTTGTCCAGCAACGTTCCGCACTTCTCGACTACGCCGTGCTGGACGACGAGATTTTTGGAGAAAACTACGAGTTCAAAAACGAATTTGATTTTTCTTCCGTGCAGCAACTCGAAACGACAATCTCAAGCGACAACGGACTAGATTACGAGAACACAAGAATCGCGGTTCGCGGCGACAACGCCAAGCTGTACATGAAAATCAACGCCTCGCGCAACACCGAAAAATGGCTGTACGTCAAGAACCTGCAAGAATCTGGTGACAACGACGAGATTTCCATTGTTGTGAACACGCCCGAGCGCACCCACACAATCTCAAAAACAGGCGACATTCTCATCAACATTTCGTGCTTGGACGAAAACGATTTCGTCATCTCCTTCGTCTTTGAAAACGGCGAGTACACGTTCGACGAGATTTCGGTTCATGAATTTTCGTTCAATGACTTTGGCCAAAGAATCGCTCTCCTCAAAGAAAACCACCTTGAAAATGTGAAAATGGAAAAAAGCTCCATTTCCGGAAAAATCTCCGTGGAAAAACAGGAGCTTTTGTACCTGTCGATTCCATTCGAGCCGGGGTGGAAAGCATTAGACAATGGAAAAGAAGCGGAAATCCTCAAAGTCAACGACGATTTCTCCTCCATCCTCCTGGAAAAAGGTTCGCACGAGATTTTGCTTTCCTACGAAACACCTGGACTCAAAATCGGGCGGACGGTCACAACAATCGCCCTGGGAATCGTGCTTCTCACGCTCTTGATTCTGTTCATCCGCGCACGTATTTCCCAGCGCGGCCTCATCGCACGAATATGGCACAAGCTCAAAATGCTCAGCATAAGAAAACTGGTCAAGTAAGTTGGAAAATCGATTCAGAAAGGGTATAATAGAAAAATGGCAATTATTGAATTGAAAAACATCGACAAAATATACAAAATGGAGCAGATTCAGGTTAAAGCCGTGGACAACGCCTCGTTTTCAATCAAGAAAGGCGAATTCGCCGCAATATCGGGGCCGTCAGGCTCGGGAAAGTCCACGCTGCTGAACATCATCGGGCTTGTTGACACACCGACGAACGGAAAAGTGTTTGTGGACGGAATAGACATTTACGAAGACACAAAACTGAGCCTTGACTTCAAAATCTCAAAGCCGCTGGACCAGAAACTCACCGCGCTCAGGCGGAACAAGCTGGGCTTCATCTTCCAAACATTCAACCTCATTCCAGTTCTGAACGTATGGGAGAACGTGGAGCTTCCGCTCAAGCTGGGCACATCAAAAGCAACCGACACAATGGGCCAAAAAGAAATAAAAGAGTGGATTGATTTTTTGATTGAGACAGTGGGGCTTTCCCAGTGGAAAAAACACAAGCCCTCCGAGCTGAGCGGCGGACAGCGGCAGCGCGTGGCAATAGCCCGTGCGCTCGTCACAAAGGCTCCTGTCATCCTTGCGGACGAACCAACGGCAAACCTGGACTCAAAGAACGGAGACCAGATTCTTGAGCTGATGAAAAAACTGAATTCCGAACTTGAAACAACATTCATCTTCTCAACCCATGATGCAAAAATCGTCTCCATGTCTGACCATGTTATAAAAATCAGCGACGGTAAAATACTAAAAGGAAATGTCTAAACAAACAGACAAAAAAAGGCTGCCCAAAAAGTTCAGTTAGCCGTGTCATTCCGAACTCGTTTCGGAATCTCAACACTGCAGATAGCGTAGATGCTGAAACAAGTTCGGAATGACACTTACTTCTGGGACAGCACCTTCCAGCGCCTAATAGCTGATTGACAAATTGAGCTTCAAGCCGCCTGAAATAGCGGTGTCAGAATCCTTCATATATCCGATATTCATTCCAATCTCGATTTTTGAGCCTTTGAACACGTTGGAAATGACGATTCCCGGAGTGACAGAGCCGGCGTCGCTTTCATAATTGTGCCGCCATGTTGCCGCAAGCGACAAGTGGTTGTTGGCGAGCTTTGAGATACCGCCCGTTATGCCAAATTCGCTCTTTGATGCGATTCCCTCCCGGTCGTCGAACAGATAGTGGTATTCAACATTGAAGCCGAACTTGACTTTCTCGTAATCCCAGTATTTGTACAAGCCGGTGAGAAGCTGCGCTCCGTGAAAGTTCTCGCGCTCAAAATCCTCCCTGAACGGATTGAAATTCAGCGTGCCCTGGAAATAGCAGTCCGCGCCGAAAATCGTCTTTCTGAGCTGGATTCCCCACGTCCAATGCGGAGACTCGGGACCGGTAGTTGGATATGAGCCTGAATAATAGAAATAATTCTGGAAAAGCGACAAGTCGGTGTTCCCGTTGTTGCTCTTGAACGAAGTCTGCCATTTTCTGAAGAACAGGTTCACGTTCGTCCTGAAAATGATGAATTCCATGTTGAAAACGTAGTTGATTAACTTGGCATCGTTCTCCGCCTGGGCGATTTGGCTCTGAATCGTCTGCTCCGTGTACTCGGTGCTTGAGTCGATGAACGCAATGTGGTACAAGGCTTTTGCGGACATACTGAAACTGCCCACGGAAAACGTGATGGAGCCGCTCATGGACTCCTTGCTGTCAATCAAAAAATCAGTGTCGGTCGTGAAAATCTTCGCGGTCGTCAAAGAACGGTTTCTTTTTCCGCCATCAATGAACAAATGGGAAAACGGAACATAATCGAAGTAGACTTGGTACACTTCCGCCTTGAAACCGTTGTTGTAGGCGATTTTGAGATCCGTGGTGACACTCAGGTAGTCTTTCGGAAAAGCCGTGACAACATAGTGGTTCTCAAAATCGAAATAAACCGATTTTCCCTTTGTGAGCGGCCAATAAACAAATCCGAGCTGTGCATCAAGACTC
>JAFPYB010000130.1 GCA_017412405.1 Treponema sp.
CTCTTCGCCCCAGCCGAGGAGGAAGTAGCCCTCGTCGCTGCTCATCCATTCAAGGAGCTTTGCGATTGCTTCTTTCTTTCCGGCTTTTTCGGCTTCTTTTGAGACGGCTGTTATGCGGTATCCTTCAATGAAGCAGCCCGTAGATGATTTTCCGCTTGGTCCCACAGGCGGATTTATGACAATCCACTCGCCGTTCGGGAAGTTCTTGTCGAAGGGCTTGTAGTTGCTCTCGGAAGCGAATGCGGCGTTCTGCTCGCGCATGATGCCGAACCGTCCCTGCTTCCATGCCGCCCGGAAATCGTCCTTCTTGTAGACGAGCCAGTTCGGGTCGATTGCGCCCTCATCAACCATGCGCTTAACATACGCCATTGCGTCGTAGTATTCTGGGCGGAGCACGTTCAACCCTGCAGTTTCTTTTTTCATGCTCCAAGTGCCTTCCACGCCGAATGCACCCATAATCGGCTCCATTCTGCGTCCCAATCCTTCCTGGTGCGTGTATATTTCGATGAACGCGCCGTAGCCGTAGGTGTCGTCCACGCCGTTCCTGTCTGGATCCTTTGTGGCGAATGCCTTCATGACATCCATGAATTCCTCCGTCGTTTTCGGGACGGAAAGATGCAGGTTGTCGAGCCAGTCTTTTCTGATTAGAAGCCCCTCGTTCCTGGAAATTGAGCCGGGGCTTGCAAATCCGTAGGAATGACCGTCCACAGTCGTGTATTTTACTGCCGTGTCGTCATACATTATTTCCGTGCGGTGCGGCATTTTTGCGTACATGTCGTCAACTTCCGCAAGGAGTCCTTGTCGTATCATTTTTAGCCATGGCTCGCGGTTCACGGTGAAAACGTCAGGAAGATTATTTGCCGCCGCCATTGCATTGAGTTTTGCGTCCCGGTCGGTCTCGCTTGACGGGAGCATGGTCAATTTAAGGTCGATATTGAGCTTTTCGCGGATGATTTTGTATGCCACCCAATCGCTGGGCGGACTTCCGGCTTCGCTCACCGAGCCTCCGTACCACATGTTGATTTCGATGGGACCTTTTGATTTTGCACCCGTCTTTCCATTGCAGCTTAGAATTCCAACCGATGCCGCCGCAAGAATCGCCAGCGACATTGCCTTTCCGACTTTTTTCATTTGTTCCCCCTGTTCAGTCGTGATTATATTATCAATTGTAATCCCGAAATGTGAATTTCATCAATCAAAATTTTTCGCTATAGTAGACGTATGGCTGATGATTTTTATGAAAAGGCGTTCTCCCGCTGGCAGAAAATTGCAAAGCCGTTGGGCGGATTGGGTGTTCTTGAATCGCTGGTGTGCACCATCGCCTCCGTGCAGAAAACGGAGCGGCCCGACATTTCTCGCCGTGTTCTTGCAGTTTTCTGCGCCGACAACGGAATTGTGGAAGAGGGGGTGAGCCAAACCGATTCTTCCGTGACGCGTGTTGTGGCAGACAATCTGTCCCGGGGCGAGACCAGCGTTTGCAAGATGGCGAAAAAAGCCGGATGCGATGTTCTGGGTGTTGATTGCGGCATCATCAGGACAAAGGAGACGAACACAGCGCCTTTGCAGTTTGTCGATTTTTTCATGAAAAGCGGAACGGAGAATTTCTTGAGGCGCGACGCTATGACACGAAGCGAATGTGAGACTGCAATCCAGAACGGAATCAACCTTGCTTCCGATTTGAAGAAGAAGAATTACAAGATTTTTGCGACAGGTGAAATGGGAATCGGAAACACTACGACTTCAAGCGCGGTGCTTTCTGTGCTTTTGGGACGCGATGCGGCGGAGACTGCGGGGCGCGGGGCAGGTCTCAGCGACGAGGGGCTTTCCCGGAAAATAGCCGTCATCCGAAAGGGGATAAGGCTC
>JAFPYB010000131.1 GCA_017412405.1 Treponema sp.
AAAAATCTCTGCCATTTTTTTCGTCAGCTCCCCGCAAACGCGCATGGTGGCGCCCCGAACGGAGCCGCCGGCCCCAGGCGCAATCAGATGGAGCTTTGTCGCCTCCTGCATGACATGTGTATCCAGCGGCATGAGCAAATCGCGCTTTGAAAACCACGTCCAAAGCCCCAAGTCAACAGGGGAATTGTCGCGAACCATCCAGCGCAGGAACATATTGAGCCGCTTTGCCCCGCTGGTGCGCGTGTGGGGGACAATCCCGCATTCGGCGGGGAACTGAGACGCAATCAGCTGGCACAACGGAATCGGGGTGGGCCGCATTCTTTCCTCCTCCCACAAACGTCTGAAAAAATCGCCGAGGGAAGGAGATGACGAGAGGATTTTTTTCTGGACATCGAAAAAAAGGCGCATGGTGTCGTGGGAGAACATTCTGTAAAAGGATTTTTTGCCCTGAGAGAAAAAATGCCCGTATGCCCCGGACAAAATCCAGTCCACGGGAGAGCCGCCCATCTCGCAAAGAACAGATTCCACATGGGAAAGAATCTGGCTCCTACGCCCAAAGGCAAGATTTGCGGCAAGGAACGCGACGACTTCCTGGGAAGGCGCGTCGCTGTACCTGTGCATGAACTGCGCCGGGTCGTCCCGAAGGAATTCCGCCGTCTCGTACTTGCCAGCCAAGCGTACAAGCTCCGCAACATCAACTCCGTCCATATATCCCCCCGAAAAAAAATCATTAGGCGTGGCGCGAAAACTTGCTTTTTCGCCTGCCCCTATTTGTTCAAGATAAACTCGACGCGCCTGTTCTTCCACCAGTTGTCAACGTCGCTATGCTCCGCCACCGGCTGCGTTCCGCCGCGCCCCGTAAAGCTCAGGCGCGATTTTTCCACGCCGTAGCGCACAAGCTCGTTCATGACGAACTGGGCGCGCCGCTCGGAAAGCGGAATGAGCGCAAGACCGTACTCCGCCGTGTCGTCGGTCTCCTCAATCTGCGTGCCGGACACATTGTTCGCGTGTCCCTCCACAGTCACTGTGAACGCCTTGAACTTGTTGAGCGTTTCCGCGACTCGCTTCAACACGCGCTCGTTGTTCTTTTTCTGGGCTGGCGTAAGCCCCAGCGTGATTATGCTTCCGAACTCGTCCTTTTCCCCCACCACGCCGAAGTCGGCGGCATCGCTACGGAAAATAATCGATGGGACGCGCATCTTGAACACATCGCCCTCTTCCATAACGAGCAAGTCGATGCTGATGTTTCCCGTCATTGTGGAAACCATGCCCACCTCGTCCGTGACAGTGAACTCATAGGGGTAGTCCGACGCCGATTCCACAAGCTCGCCCTTCTTGCCCATGTTGCTCCGGCCGTCCCACACAAGCTCGTCCGTAATGGAACCGGAGCCGGAAGCCTGCCAGAAATCCTTTCCTGTGGGGTCTTTTATCTTGAAGCTCCATGATTTTGCGTTCACGAAATGCGTGTCAACCCCGAGCTTTATTGAAAGCTCATCGTTCACACCGTCGTTGTCAGGAGAGAAATATTCGCTCATTACATCAACAGTGATGTCCGGGGGCGTAACGGAGCTTGCGAAGGACGAAGTGGCATTCTTCACCTGGTCCCCCTTCTCGTAGACCACATCAAGCTCGCCGTGGAATTTCCCCTCCCGCACGTTTCCGTCGTCGTCCCGTCCGTCCCACACGATTGAAGACGGCATTGCCTTTGCCCCGTCGGAATTGTCCCAGGACTTCACCACAGTCCCGTCGTCAGAGACGATGGAGAAGTTCCAGCTTTCAACGCCGTCCTTCTTCGCGCTTTGGAACAAGAATTCCTGGCTGTCCAAGAATCCGTCCTTGTTGGGGCTGAACGCGTGTTCCTCGGCTGTCACGAACAGCTTAGTCTCCGCATTGTCAACCATGATTCCGGAGATTTCCGCCCGTGCAGAGTTCCCCGCCAAATCCACAGACTCGAAGGCTATTCTGTACGTCCCGTCGGAAACGATGTTTCCGTTGTCGTCCGTTCCGTCCCACGAGAAGTCGGAAACCGCGCCCTTCACATTGAAGCTTCTCATCGTCCGCCCCTTTGAATCGATGACGCTGCCTTTCCAAATGGTTTCATTGGACGAGGAAGCCTTGAACGGAACAATGTCCTTCCTGCCATCTCCGTTGGGGGAGAAAACCTTGTATTCGGGGGAAAGGCTTATTTTTGGCGCCACCGTGTCTATCGTCAACACTGCCGATTTTGCGTTCGCCTCGGAATCGTTGGACGACTTTGTTACGAGAAGAGCCACATACTCTCCGTCTGGAAGCTTATTACCATCGTAGTCCGTTCCGCTCCAGGAAAAGGACTTGGGAAGGGTCTCCCCCATCCGGCTCCACACTTCCACGCCTGTGTTCCTGTCCATGACCGAAAGCTCGTGCTCCACGATTTTCTTTCCCGCGCGCACTATGGGGGTGAACGTCACAGAATCCTTCATGGAGTTGAACACGGTCTTGTCCGCAGAAAGGACGAGTTCCGTCGCCGTAGTGTCAACAGTGAACGAGCCGCCATCCGTCGTGCCGACATTTCCGGCCGCATCCTCGGCGAACAGCGAATACGAGTATGTGCCGTCTGCGGCAATGGCGCGCTCCTTTGAAAGACCGTCCCAGCCGATTTTTTCAGGAAGGGAATCATACGTTTTTTCAAAAACCACGTCACCCGTGTCCTTTCGCACAATTTTAGACACCCATTTTGTCACGGGCGAGCCGTTGTCCTCCGCCCGCTCGTGCAAGACCTCGAATTCCGTGGCTTCATCAGGATTGTAGACAGACGCATGGGAGATTCCCTCCACAACGGGGGAGCGCGTGTCCAGGACTATGACCGGCGACTTTATTTTTGCCGTCTCGTAGCCGTTTATGTAGCTTGCCACAACTGTTGCCGTGTAGTCGCCGTCCGGGAGCATGGTTCCCTCGGAGTCGGTTCCGTCCCACTCAATCCGCGACGGCGGGTTCGCAGTTCCGCCGAAGGATTTCACCACCACATCGTCCTTGTCGGAAATGGAGACCTCCCAGACGGAAAGCCTGTTCCCCGTCTTTGCGTCCGGAAGCGAAATCTTAACGTCAAAGGAGACGGTGTCCGATTTTCCGTCGCCGTTGGGAGAAAAATACTTGCTTCCGTTCACGTTGATTGAGACTGTGGGCTTGTCGGCGGTGAACACAATGTTGGTCACAGTGGCGGAAGCAGAGTTTCCCGCCCTGTCC
This sequence comes from Treponema sp., assembly GCA_017412405.1. Lineage (GTDB taxonomy): Bacteria > Spirochaetota > Spirochaetia > Treponematales > Treponemataceae > Treponema_D. Next base: position 3,223 of record JAFPYB010000131.1, read on the forward strand.
GTGCAGGAGATTGCATACGAATACACGCCGTCAGGAACAGGAAAGCCGTTGTCGTCCGTGCCGCTCCACTCCGCAGTTTCAGGCGCGGAGCCTTTCCACGAGTACGTTTTCACCACCACGCCGTCCGAGTTCTTTATGACAGCCTTCCAATCCTCTTCCACCGAGCCGCGCTGTTTTATGAAAAGCGACATCTTCTCGCCCTCACCAAAAATCTTTTCCCGGGCGGAAAGTTTTTCCACGTGTATTTCAGGCGCGCTCAAATCCACGATGACAGGGAATTTCCGCGTGATTCCACGGTTTCCGTTGTCGTCGCTGGCGGTCACATAGTAGTAGTACAAGCCGTCAGGGGCCACCTCGCCGTTGTCCATGACACCGTTCCACGTCACAGTGGACGGAACTTCAACGCTTCTGCGCGTGCTTCCAATCGATTTCCAGAAGCGGGTGAACGTATAGGCAAGGTCGCGGTTCGCCTTGTTCTTGATTGTGCGCACCACCTCCCCATTCTCATTTTCTACTATAAACAACCACTCCACGAGAAAACGGCTCTCCCTGATTTCCATGGGAACAACAAGGGTGTCCTGAATGCCGTCGTTGTTAGGAGAAATGCACAAAGGCGGAATGTCAGAAACCGCGCTCACCGAAGAATTGGTGGCAAACCACGGATAATAGTCCAGCGGCGAATTGTCGGAAAACGCCGAGACGCACACTGAAAAAAACAAAATTGCCAGCAAACATTTTTTCATATTACTCAATTCCCCACAGGATGATTACCGGCGGCGTGTTGTCCTCCTCCCCGAAGTCAACGCTCACCCCCAACGAATATGCTTCAACGTCATTGTACATATTCTGCCATGCGGCAGACACAACCATGTCGCCTTTCTTATCATATGTTTCGGTAGTTCCGGCGCGATTTTTAGACCGAAGCGCAAAATGGAAGCCCACGCCCAGCGCAGGAACGATGTTGCCGCGCCCCTCCACGCACTCGTGCACGTCGTACTCCCACGAAAGCTTCACGCTCACAACCTTCTTGAAAACCATGTCCATGCTCGTGTCGAACACAAAATTGTGGAATTCGGGAAGGGACAAGTCCAGGGAGACGGCAAGGACAAAATCACGCTCGTCAATGAAGCGCGTTGCGCCCCCGATTTTGAGGGTCGGGCCTTTCTGCCATATGTCGGCATCATGTCCGTCGGCCCCCACCAGACTCGTCTCGGAAAACTCGCCCCCGATGTTGGACACGCAAAGCCCCAGCCTGGTGTCCTTCATGAACGATATGTCCCCCGCCTTGAAAAAAAGCCCCGCGCTCCCCAAAAAGGCGAAATCGTGGGCATCATTGCCCCAGTTCCACGCAAAAAGCCCCGCAGCCCCCAATGCAAGCCGCTTGGTCAAATCGCGGGAAAGGGCGACGGTAAACCCAAGGTTGTTCTCCAAGTCCATAACGTTGTCGAACGGGACGAACACACCCTGAAAGAGGCACGTCGCCACGCAGACGGCAGCCGGAATGGAGACCCCAAGCTCGAATCCGCCGCCGGCCGTGTTGTCCTTCTCCCTGTCAAGCTTGTTTTCGTTCAGCAGCGCGGTCGCCCCCAGCTGAACGGAATACCGCTGGTTGTACGAAGGAAGGGCAGGATTGTTCAAAACGCTGTCGCACTCCATGGAGTACACTGCCCCGCCAGCGACAGATTTTCCGCCCGCCATCAAGTTCGGGCTGGTGATTCGCATATAATTGTTCCCGCCCGCAGGAGGATTGTACGCGAACAGGGCAGACACCAGAAAAAAAACAGCCGAAACAAAACAGATTCTCATGCAGGCCATCTCCAAACACTTTTCTAGATAATAGAAAATAAAACTCAAAGCCAAAAAGTAACACAAAACCCGATATTTGCATACAGCGCAGGACGGCAAAAAAAGCCGATTTTGGGAAATACCCCCGCAAAAAATCATTGACATTACCATGACAATTCTTCATTATTTAAACTATGTCAAAAGTAAATTCGGGCGAGTCCATCTTTCAGAGATTTTTCAATACAGTTTTAGGAAAAAACGATCCTGAAGCAAACAAAAAAAAGCAGCTGAAAGCAATTGCCAAAAATCTTTCAAAAACAAAATACAAATTCTACCGTGCCGGCTCGGATCAGATTCTTCCGTCTTTCGGCAAGTTGATTTACGACTTATACAAAGCGCTGGCTCCTGCCCAAGTTTTCTTCCAGTCCCAGCAGAACCCAAACTACTACAAGCACATTGTGGTGGACTACTCGCTCTCGGAAGGCCAGAAAAAAGTCCTTGAGGAACTCACGGAGGAGTCGATTCTCACAATGTCCTCAAAGATGAAGCTCGACGAGCTTAGCAAGAAGGTCAAGTCCGACATAGATGTGTTCTCCCATGAGTTCGACCAGGATGCAATCGCAAAAATCGACGCGCTCTACGGAAAGCTCATGAATTTCAAGCAGATTTCCACATTCGATGTCTACTTCATCATCAAGAAATTCGACTCATCCATAAAAGAGGGCGATTTCAGCAGAACGCCGGAGTTCAAGGCAATCGATGCTTCATATGTGTCGGACGACTTGAAGGACTTCCTTTCAATCCTCTGGTCGGTGAATTTCACGCAGGACTGGTCGGATCTCATGGATTTGTTCAAGACAACGAGGGGAACGGAGCCTGTAAAATCCGCCACATGGGGAAAAATCGCCTCCAAGCTCAACCAAATCAAGGCCTCAAAAGTTCTGGACATGGTTATCCAGCTCACCACAAAAGACCCGACATACATCGTCACGGTGGACGAAAAGAAGGAGTCCGTGGTGGAGCCGTACATCGAAAAAATCAAGAAGGATGCCCTCGACACGCTGAGGGATCTTGAAAACCAGCTCAAGAATTCAAAAATCGACAGCATAGCCACCCAGATTTTCAACACGTCAAACATCGATTCGCTCAAGAACTACAACAACGACCTCAACGCGAACGTGGAGCGGCGCGGAATCGCGGGATTCGCATACGTTCAGGCCATGACCTACCTCAAGCACTTCCTGCTGGAATTCGTCAAGAAGAACGTGCGCACCTACTCCGACCTCGTAATCATCAGAGGCAAGTGGGCAAACCAGGCCCTCTCCCAGGAGATGAGCAGCTCGTTCAACTATCTCATGGAAGCGTCAACGAAAGTGTCGGAATTCGACGCAAAGCACGCAGACGACGGAGAGTTCGGTGCCAGGGTCAAGACATACAATCCTCGGGCAGACCGCGACAAGGAAGCGCAGGGCATGGTTCGGCGCGTTGTGCAGGACAGCGACATGGTGGGAAAGGAACTCATCGTGGAGATAACAAAACAGCTTGTCGCCTATGGTCGCAGCACAAAGGCACTCATCGAGGACTACCGCAAGAAAAAGCCCGAGATGATTACGAACTGGAAAGAGCTTGAGAGATTTTCGGACACGCCAATAGAGGAGCAGGGCGTTGAGGTTTACAAGAAGATTTATCTCATGGTAAACCTCATGCAGAATTTCTTGGCTTAGAAAGCAAGTCCGCTCAGTCGGCGGACGGCTTGAGTCCTTCCACCATGAATTCGACCGGAATCTTGGACGGCCGCCCTTCCCTGTTCACACATGCCCAGGTCACGTCGGCTTCGGCGCAGAGCGTTCCGTCGGTCTTGACAATCCGCTGGTGGATTGTGCCCGAGACCGTCTTGAGCTTTACGGACGTGCTCTCCACAATCAAATCATCGTCAAAGAAGGCCGAGGCCTTGTAGTAGATGTCCACGTGGGATACATAAATGTAAAATCCACGCTGGATTATCCCCTTGTAATCGAACCCAATCTGCTTCAAAAAATCCATCCGCCCATACTCAAGATAATTGAGATAAACGGCATTGTTCACATGATTGTATGAATCGCACTCATATGTGCGCACTTTCAAAGGCGTTTTGTATGTCATGGGCAAGATTATACCGCTTGAACGCCGTCTAATTCAATTGCAGGCAATCACAGGAGAAACAAAAACTTGGACAGCAGCGCGCCTGCAGTGATGAACGGAACGAAGGGAATGGCAAAAATCGGATGGAAGACATTGTCCTGCGCCGAATGGTTCTCCACGATTTTCAAAAGCAGATAGAACAATATGCCTATCAGGGCGGCGAACACAGTGGCAACCATGTTGGAGTAGAATCCAGTGTACAATGCGGCAAAAACCCCGAACACGATGTCCCCCTTCCCAAGCCCGCCGCCAGAAAAAACCCGGGCTGCAAGAAAGACAAGGAACGAGGAGACAACCGCCTCAATTTCATTGAAAAAACATGACGGAGACGAAGCGCCCCCTCGAAGGAACTGGGCAACATCGGCAAAAACAAAAATTGCAATCCCGCCACAGACGTACATGAGCGGAATCCTGAACCGCCGTATGTCGATTATCGATGACGGGATTGCAATCAAAAGAAAAATGACTGTTTTGAATAACAACGTGGTCGTCAAAACGCTTTTCCGTTTTATCTCAACACAGAATCCACAAGCTGCTTGAATTCGATGTTTATATCAGTTTTCGTGTACCGTGGAAGGCGCGAAATTCTGAATGTTCCATCGGCATTCTGGATAATGGCATCCTGACTATCCTGCAGGTTCTGCGGATTGTCATTCGGCGTATCAGCAGTGAATTTTGTAAAAAGCAATGGCATCATGTCCTCCGATTTTTCTGTTGGTTGATTTTCAGAATTGAATTCAGCCCTAATATTTTTATCGGTATTTGATTTCGTCTCATGAGGAAGATTTTTGCCAATTTCTGTCCCGAAGTTTTTGTTTTCCTTCCTTGCGGGAATTGGCTGCTGCCTCCTGCTGAACGAAACTTCAAATTCATCATCATCGTTGGACGCACCTGTGAAATACTCGTCAAGGGACGAGAAATCGGGCCGCGTTGCCTGGAAGGAGAATTTCGGGTCCGGAACAAGCTTTTTTCTGTCCGAAGACGTGAATTTGAGCGGCTCGGAAAGATCCGTGTCTTTCCCAGGATTGTAAGCAGCGCGCTCCACAGAGAATTCTGAAAGCGGCACGGAAGATGTCTCGCCAAGCACAGGTTTTTCAGGCGCGGAAACTTCATTTGCATCGTCCGCCTCATCGGCTTCATCAACTGCGTCAACTTCCTCAACTTCGTCAAGGGTATCGACCTCGTCCACGCTCTCAGCGTCCTCAACTTCCTCTATCTCGTCCACGGTCTCCGCGTCGTCCGCCTCATCGGCTTCATCAACTGCGTCAACTTCCTCAAGGGTATCGGCTTCGTCCACGCTCTCAGCGTCCTCAACCACTTCCATCTCGTCAACGGCCTCCGCGTCGTCCACATCATCGGCTTCATCAACTGCGTCAACTTCCTCAACTTCGTCAAGGGTATCGGCCTCGTCCACGCTCTCAGCGTCCTCAAC
>JAFPYB010000132.1 GCA_017412405.1 Treponema sp.
ATATGCGGCTAGTAGCGTTCTAAAAACGCCACTACCCATGTATTTCTTGTTATAGTGTAATTTTTGTAAAATAAGATTTTTTCTATAATATATGAAAATGTTTCTCCCAACGATAAAAAGAATTCTTACACCAACCGATTCCGCCTGCTTTTTCATCCTTGCCGTTCCACCAAAAAAGCGCAACGAACTTTTGGTTCGGCAAATCGTCATCGGCTGTCTGTGCCTAATGCTCCAAGACCTCCATATGATTTTCGTAAAGCAGCCGTTCATCGACCTAAACGGAATCATCCTGAACGACTACGTTGATTTTTTCATAGTCCTAATGTACGCAAGCCTTTTCGGTTCAATTCCCGCAACAGTCGTCGTATTCATAAACTTCATCGCCGACTCCATTCTCCTGCGGGGTTTTGCCTTCTCGAACTTCGGCCTTGTTCTCTGTGCGCTCATCGCCTCAGTCCCAATGCAGCGTCACTGGTACTACAGCACAGCAAAATCAATTGCGGCGGCAATCATGTTTTCCATAATCCTCGGAAGCTGCTGGTCGCTCCTTTTCATGGTTGTGGAAAACGAACCTATCAAGTTCCACCATGCAGCCATCCAATTTTTGAACATGATGCCCGCAAGCGCACTCACCGTGTTCCTGTGCAGAAGATTTTTCCTGTACGCGCCGGACAAAATCAAGGAAAAAACATTCGGCGGGCTGTTCTACATCCGCTCCAACGACAGCCTGTACAACCGCATAACGAGCACCAGGGCCGCCAGACTCAGCTTCAAGCTGTCCGTGCTGATTTTCTGCATGACGCTTTTCTTGATTGTATCTGGAATCATGTTCGTCCATATCCTGCTCATGCCCAATCCCAGAAACGATTTTTTCGCCATGATGCACGCAGGTCCCCATGACCCACAATCAAGTTTCTACATAAAGCTCATACTCCTAATGCTGAACGCCACAGTTCCCTTCGTCCAAGTCGTGAACTTGTTTGCACAAATCAACATCGCAATCCCAGTTCGGCTCATGTCAACGGCAATGCGTGATTTTACGAGCGACGTGTTGAGCGAGGAACAGGAATCGGTGGTGGACATCCATCTGCTGAACATCCACACGCACGATGAAATTGAAGATTTGCACAAGACCTTGAAGCTCACATCCCGCAGGATTTTGCTCTACATCGAAAAACTCCAGCACGAAAAAGCGCTGGAGGAGCAAGTCATAGTCCAGGAGCAGCGTAGCGCAAAGCTCACAAAAGAATTCATGCTTGCGCTGGCAAAAACAGTTGACGCAAAAGACCACTACACAAGCGGCCACTCTCTGCGCGTCGCAAAATACGCAAAGGAAATAGCGCGGCGCATGGGAAAAAGCGAGGACGAGCAGGAAGAAATATTCACCATGGGGCTTCTGCACGATATTGGAAAAATCGGTGTTTCCGAGGCAATCATCAACAAGCAGGGAAAGCTCACCGAAGAGGAGTTCCAGAAAATCAAGGAGCACCCCACAAAGGGATACGAGATTTTGAAGAACGTGTCGGAGCTTCCCACCATAGCGAACGGGGCGCGTTGGCACCACGAGCGGTTCGATGGGCGCGGCTACCCGGACGGGCTGAAAGGCTATGACATCCCGGAGGAAGCGCGGATTATAGCCGTTGCCGACGCATACGACGCAATGACATCAAAACGAGCCTACTCGGACGTGCGCCCCCAGGACGTTGTTCGCTCAGAAATCATCCGCTGCCGAGGCTCCCAGTTCGACCCGCAGATTGCAGACATATTCGTTTCCATGATTGACGACGACCCGGAATACAAAATGCACGAGTTCTAGGAAAATGCTAGTGAAAACGCGCATCCAAAATTGCCGTGTACGGCTCTCCGTCCTGCATGAACTGGCGGAATGTGCCGGACACAGTGATTTTTGAAAGTCGCGGCGGATAGTCGTCAGGGTAGA
>JAFPYB010000133.1 GCA_017412405.1 Treponema sp.
GAAATCAACGCCAAGCAGGAACTAATGCGGCACAAAATCGTGGAAATCTACAAAAAAGAATACAAGAAGATGTTCTAGCGTCCAAAATCTTCGGGTGGCAGCGGATTTCTGCCGATATTCTAGGAATGAAGAAGTCTCTTTTTTCTTTGGTATTGTTTTTTTCGATTTTCGCCCAAGTTTGCTTTTCGCAGGCCGGTGTAGTTCCGGCTGATGTAGGCATTACCGTCAAGCCGTATGTGTCGGAGGAGAAAATCCCGGAGCATTTGAAAGGAATCTGGCAGGGAAGCGACCGACTTCTTTTGTTCAACGATGTGCGCACTGAAAACGGCGCGGAGTCGGGGGAATTTTTCGCGGTTCTGCGCGTGTTCTACGGCTGGTACGACGAGCGCACGGCAGAACCGGCTTCCTACGCGCAGATAAAAACCCGCGACCGGAACGACGCATCCGCAAAGACGGCTGAGGACATAATCATCACATATCGGACAATTTTCGAAAACATGGCAAAGAACGCTGGCGTATACGAACTTGAAGTGAAATATCCCAACATTCGCGACACCATTTTCATTCCAGTATGCGTCATAGACGGAAAAATCTACCTTGATTTTTTGATTCGCGACTCAGCTCTCACAACGGATTTTTTGAACAGCCAAACTGATTCGCAAAATCAAGCTGCAAAAACGGATGTTGTGGGAACATATTACCGCGCTGCATCAAACGCTGACGGAATCACGGTTTCCTCCCCGCGCTTCAAGAAGGAAGTCACATCGTATCTCGTCGTTGAGGACGCAGTATACTTGATTCGATACTGGGAAAGCGACATGGAATACACCTACGCAAAGGCAACGTTCTCCGACGGAAACACCACGTTCACAGTGGATAAGTACATTCGTGTTGGAAACCATGTGTACCAGTGCACCACGGGACGCAGCTCAAAAATCCGCAACATCAAAAAACGTCCAATCATCGCGGACAGCACAGTTTTTGACTCTGAGAAATCAATATGCGCATTCGGTCCGGAATATCTCGTGAAAGTGCCGAACGGAAGCGAGCGCACGAATCTGCAGGAAATCATCGACGAGAACAACAAGCGGCGGAAAGCCCCGCCCAAACCGTTGTTCCCGCCAAGCGAAATCAATTTCCACTGGAAGGAAATCACCGAGCTTGAGAAATACAATCCATACACATGGAACCGCCGCAACATAGACTTGGGAAAATAGCGAAAACGCGGGCGGCTTCCGGGCTAGTCCCGCCAGATTCAATACAACGCTACACAATCGGATCCGCGCAGTATTGCTTTCTGCGGCACGACGCGCAGTGCAAGCCCATCCACACATCGTCGAATTGCTTGACTGCTGCTTCCACAAAATCCTTGTCCGTGCCGAGGATGCCAGCCTCAAAGTTTCGGGTGTTGTTGCCCTTCATGCCAAGTCCGGCTCCAGTCAAATTCGCCGAACCAACATAGGCAACCTTCATGTCGAATATGATTATCTTGAAATGCACCCGCGGACAGAGAACGCGCTCCATGCCGTCGATGAGCGCGGGGTACTTGTCAAAGTCCGTTCGGAAAGCGAGGCCGGGTTCCTTTGCGTGAATAAGTCGGATTTCAATGCCGCGCTCCACAAGGTCGGACAGCACGCCCAAAAGCGGTTTTGACACGCGCCCCGACTTCACGTACAAGTCCTTGA